>CALJPB010000104.1 GCA_937981305.1 uncultured Selenomonas sp. | reverse complement strand
GATCCGATACGCGCCGCCTGCAATGCGGATGCGCTTCCCGCAGATGATTGCCTCCGCGAGCTTGTAGCGTGCCGCCTCATAGATACTCGTCACCGTCGCGCGGGACACGCCCATCGCGGCGGCACATTCCTCCTGCGTCTGCCGCCCGTAGTCGATCTGTCGGATCGTCTCAAGCTCATCCAGTTGGAGGACAACGGACTCCTCCGTCTCCTCCTCCGCATCCTCCGGCGCAAAACTCCAAAAATCGGGATAAACGCCGATGCGCCGGCATCTCTTTGGTCGCGGCATAACTCCTCCATTTCTGTCATATGACAGTTATAATCTTATCAAAGTTTTCGGCATATGTCAATTATATTTTTCTTGAGATTGACAAGTATGATAGAATAGAGGTAAGAATCCATTATATTTTGGGAGGAAATGGTTATGAAAAAGATGATTGCAGGACTATTTGCGGGGCTCATCCTCGCTACAGGTGCACAGGCAATCGCCTATGGCTGTGAAGACGGCGCATGCGAGCTGCCGCAGCGTCAGAACACGGCATACTGCTACGGCGATGGTTCAGGTTACTGCTGGGACGGCGACCGTGCCCCAGCACGCGGCGAACGCGGATATGCGGGACGTGGCGGCTGCGGCTGTACACGCGGACGTTAGACAAGCGAAAGAGCGGGTCTGCTTGGAAAAATCTTTCAAGCAGACCCGCTTGTTATTGCAGCAGAACATCTACATTGTATGCTATAATACATGGACAGCGTTTTTTGTACAAACAGGGAAGGGGCATCTATGGAAAGCAATCATCTGACCTGCCCGCACTGCGGCAGTGACAACACGGCATCTGTGCCGCTCGTCTACAAGCGGGGACACGCGACGGGGACGGCAACCCATCGGGAGATCGTCGGCTACGATGTGGAAACGACGACCACCACCTATTCGGACGGATCAACCAAGACGGAGGAAACGGGGCGAACTGCCGTATACGGCAATGTCACGCGCCCGACCTACACCGTGACGGATCTCGCACGCGAGATCGCACCGCCGCAGGAGCCGACGCTGTCGCAGCGCGAACACAATACAATGACCAACGGATGTCTTGCCTTCGGCTGCCTGATGCCGATTGTGGCGTTCATCCTGGAGTTTGTCGCCTACCGCATTTCCGGGCTTGCCGGCATGGGCAATCTGCTCGCATGGTTGGTCGCCGCCCTCATCATCTGGAAACTCTGGAACGACCGCAAAAATACGAACGATGCCAATCGCGCAAGCAAAGAGGAATATGCGCGTGAGATGGAGGCATACCGCAAAAAAGTCGCGGCGTGGGAAAAGCGCTTTATCTGTATGCGCTGCGGTCATATCTTTACGCCGTAATGCCATAGAGCCATAACAAGGGGGCGACGATACGCCCCTTTTACATTCTCTTTATGCCGACTGCTCGATTACCTACACGGGGGCATCTCTCATAGCACAATTCACGATGGAGAATCGAGGCCACAGTTCGTGCAAAAACACGCCAAGAGATGCAAGCTGAATTGATCAGTGCTTCTTTAAGATGAAACCTCCCCCACCGATAATACTATTAGAAGGAATTGTATCCCACGGATTGGAGATGGTGCTATGCGTATCGCACAGGACACAGACAAACTTCTGTGCCCGCACAGAGACGGATCTTCTGCGTCAGGAAAGGATTCCACGCAGAAGAAAAGCACGGTGGCGGATGTCCTAAGCCGTGCGGTCGAGGTCTATATCAGTGCAAAGGGAAAATCCCTGAACGAGAGCACGGATATGGAGGATGATCTGACCCCCGCAGAGCTGGCACTTGCCGCCGACGAGAAGGAACGCGCCGACAAGAAGGCAAAGAAAGCAAAAGCAGCTGAAATCGAAAAACGTATCCAAACAGATGCCACACTCACAGACGAGGACAAGGCAAAGCTACAAAAGGAAGCGGACGAACTGAAACGTGCCGGAATGACGGACGAGGACAAGATGAGTGAGCTGCACGGCAAGGTGGATGCGCTCGAAAAGCTCGTGGCAGAGGGGCTTGTGAGCGATGATGAAATCGACGGATCGCGCCGCCTCTATAAAAATCGGATCAGTCAACTGAAATCCGAGATGAAGGACAAGGATCATCATACGATGAAGCTACGCGGTCAGGCATTGCAGGAGCGTGCCGACCGCGATGCAGAACTTACAAAGGCGCAGGAAAAGGAACGCGCAGCACTTGCGGCAGCGCAGCCGGATGATCGGACCGCACGCACCGCACTCAGAGCGTATCAAAAGACCGCCGCTGCAAAGAAACACACAGACCTCAGTGCAATCGTCGTTCCGACCAATAAGAATACAAGCGATACATAGGAAGCACTGCACGCAAACGGCGGCAGCCCACGAGGAAAACCTCACGGACTGCCGCCATTTTATGTTTCATCGTGGCTTCCCTCAGATCAGTGCCGCCGGCTCGTACTCCTCGGGCAGGATACGGCGGAGGAAGCGGCGCGTGCGCTCCTCGCGCGGCGCGGTGAAGATCTCCTTCGCACTGCCCTCCTCGACGATGACGCCGTCCGACATAAAGACGACGTGGGTCGCCACCTCCTGTGCGAACTTCATCTCATGGGTGACGACGATCATTGTCGTACCCTCATCGGCGAGTGTCTTCATAACCTGCAGAACCTCGCCCACGAGTTCGGGATCGAGTGCCGAGGTGGGCTCATCGAAAAGGATGACATCGGGTTTTGCCGCAATCGCGCGCGCAATGCCGACACGCTGCTGCTGTCCGCCCGAGAGCTGCGCGGGATAGTAGTCCGCACGCGCCTCCATACCGACGCGCCGCAGCGCCTCCCTTGCGATCTCATGCGCCTCGTCCTTTGCGATGCCGCGCCCGACAGTCAGCCCGAGCGTCACATTCTCGAGCGCGGTCTTGTTCGCAAAGAGGTTGTAGTTCTGAAAGACGAATGCCGTCTTTTTCCGCACGTCTGCAATTTCACGGTCACTCGCCTCCGCAAGAGAGAGCTGTGTCCCGTGAAAGGCCATCGTGCCGCCGTCAGCGCGCTCGAGGAAGTTGAGGCAGCGCAGGAAGGTGGTCTTTCCAGAGCCGCTGGGCCCCAGGATAACGACGACATCCCCCTTGTTCACCGCCAGACTGACATCCCTCAGCACCTCGGTCTGCTCAAAATTTTTGCGTACGTTCTGAATCCCGAATAACATACTCCACCTCCTAGAGACTTCGGAACGCCCCGACACGACGTTCTGCCGCTGCAAAGAGGAGCTGAACGATGGTGCAGAGCACGAGATAGACGATGAACACATCGAGATATGCCTCGATGTAGTTGTAGCCATAGGACGCAGCGATCTTGCCGACCGCCATGATGTCCTTGACCGTCATAAGGAACGCGAGTGACGTTCCCTTGATGAGATTGACCGTGATATTGCAGATGCTCGGCAGTGCCACGACAAGTGCCTGCGGGATGATAACGTGCAGATAGGTCTGAAATGCGCTCAGTCCGCTCGCAAGTCCCGCTTCAAGCTGTCCCTTCGGGATCGCAAGCAGCGCCGCGCGAAAGGCCTCGGTGAGGAGGGCAATCGTATTCAGCGTAAAGATCAAGACCGCATAGTAAAACGGATCGACTGCCTCAAATACGTTGATCGTCAGCCCCAAATCCTTTACCGCGGCATTGACAAGGCTCGGTAGGAGACTGTAGAGCAGGAGAATTTGCAGGATCAGCGGCGTACCGCGTACAAAGGAGACATAGAAGCGTGCGATCGTCCCGCCGACGCGCCGCCCGCGCACACGCAGGACGGCAAAGTAGAACGCTATGGGTGCGGCGAGGATGAGCGAAAGTGCGGTCAGCGCGAGCGTCACGCCCGCGCCCTGCCACACGAGCAGGAAGGTTTCCTGCATAAAGTCAAGATCCAGTTCCAACGGTATCCCCTCCTCTCCCTGTCGCTTCCTTCGTATCGGCGGCACGCAGACCGGTACCGACATCAAGGTGCTTTTCCACCAGAGCAAAGACCTGCTCCAGCAGCAGCACAAGCACCCAGTAGATGAGCAGCGCGGCGAGGTAGACCTCAACCCCGTATGCTCCGAAATTCTGTGCGATGATGAGATTGCCCTTGCCGATCATATCAATCAGACCGATTGTATAGGCGAGAGACCCCTCCTTCAGCAGATTGATCGTCGCATTGCCGAAGTTCGGCAGTGCCACGAGCGCCGCCTGTCCTAGGATCACGTGCCGAAATGCCTGAAACGGTGTCAGCCCCGCACTCACCGCCGCCTCGTACTGCCCGCGCGGAACAGCTGAGTACGCCGCGCGGAATACCTCCGAGATATACGCGCCAAAGAGTAGCGTAAATGTGATGATGGCAAAGACCGCACGGTGCAGGTCATTCATGTCGTACCGAACTGCCGCCTCCGTGATCTTCGGCAGGCCATAGAATACGATGAACAACAGAACAATCGATGGCGTGCAGCGCATGACGTACACATACGCGAGAGCAGACCACCGAAGCAGCGCGCTGCCGCCGAGATTTGCCCACGCAAGAAGTCCCCCGAGGAGAGATCCGAGTGCGATGCTGACGAGCGCCACGAGGAGGGTCACATCGAGATATGCGAGGAGGTCGGGCAGCACCTGCGCGATCATCCCTATGTCAAATGCCCGTGTTTCCATCCCGTGTGGCTCCTTTCATCAGTTCAGATATGCCGTCAGGCTCTCCCCGAAATATTTCTGCTCAAGCTCCGCAATCTTGCCCTCGGCACGCAGCTCCTCGATCGCCTTGTCATATTCATCCGCAAAAGCCTGTTCCTTCTTGTTGAAGATCGGATAGGTCGGAATCCCCTTGTAGCGGATGTACGTCAGCTTGTCGCTGAACGCATGATAGGGCGCATCCTCCTTCTCGATGTTGTTCTTGTAGCTCAGTTCGACCTCAAGATAGCCGTCGTAGCGCCCCTCCATGACCCAGCTGTAGGCATCCGCATTCTGGAAGGACTCGGATGAGGTCAGCTTGATCTGGTTGTCGGGGTTTTCTTTGTTGTAGGTGTCGATAACCATGTAGCGCGCATCCTGCGGCGCAATCGGGACGAGCTTGCCGCTGAACTTCGCAAAGGACGGCAGATCCTTGATCTCATTTGCCGTATCCTTGCGGATCGCAAGACCGATCACACTCGCGCCGATGTTGTTCTTCGGGAACACATACTTCTTCTTACGCGCTTCTGTGATCCAGATCCCCTTTGTGCCAACGTTGTACTTGCCGGACTCGACACCGATGAGGAGATCGTCATCCGAGGTCGGTACAAACTTGAATTCATACTGCGGCAGCTTCTTCGCTACCTCCTTCATCACGGCGACCTCAAAGCCGTCCGACTCGCCCTGCTCGTTCACGTAGTCATACGGCACATAGTAGTTCGTGTGCGCGATTGTGATGGTTCTCTTTCCGTCTGCGGACTTTGCCCCGTCTGCGCTGTCCTTGCCGCAGCCGGCGAGCCCTGCTGCGAGCGCCGCCGCGAGGAGACCCGTGAGTGCTGCCTTGCCGATTTTCTTGAAATTCATGTTATTCTCTCCTTTTATCGTGCGACTGCCGCGCCGCGAACCCAGTCAAAATGCTTCCAATCAATGTCGCGCGGAACAGTGCAGTCCGCACCGAGCAGGACACCCGTGCGCCCCGCCGCCGCGAGGATACGCTCGGTCTCCGCCTCGATCTCCGCACGCGTGCCACGATAGAGTACGTCCTCGGGCAGATTGCCGAATCCTCCAAGCAGCGCGTGCTGCGGGAAAATCCTGCGTCCCTCGGCAAGCGGTATTCCCTCGACAACCGCCGCCCAGTTGATCGTCTTGGCATCGTAGTCCCTATACCAGTCGAGCTCGTTGCGGTGTCCTGCATAGCCGCAGATGTGGAGGATATTGTAGGGGCTTGCAGCGTTCGCGACGCGCAGGATCTCCCGTTCCCCCGGTGCAAAGACCTCCTCATAGACCGCACGATCTGCCCCCTCGCCGACGAGGTTCTGTAGGCTGAAGTAGATGCCCGTCACGCCCGCCTCCGTAATGACGCGGTGGGCAAGTTTCGCCAGATCCGCAGAGATCACATCGAACGCCGCCCGCACTGCCGCCTTATCCTCACACACAAGCTGTGCGAGGAATGCCTCATCCTCGGCAAGCGTGCCCGGCTGCATGAACTTGATCGTCGTGCCCGCGCAGAAGAGATTGTAGAATGTCGCGATTTCGCTGCCGTAACGCCGCGTGATCTCCTTTGCATAGGCGACCTGCCGCGTAAAGAAGGGATGATCGTCGGGAAGCGGCTGCACCTTTGCAAGCTCCGCAGCCGTACGTGCCTTCTGTACGACGGGGTTCGGGTAGGAGAAGAAGCCGTCCGTCATGATCTTCACGAAGTCGGGCCGCCCCTCCTCGATGTAGCGAATCTCACCATCCAGCACCCTCTGCTCCAGCTCCGGATGCGTGTAGGCATCCGCATGAATCTCATCCTCTAGAAAATGAAACCAGAAGCCTGCGGGGACACGCTCCACTTCTTTCCGATCCATCGCATTCAGTACCAGTTCTTTTTTTGCTGTTGCCATGTTATACTCCGCCCTTCAAAACATTGTTAGTTTATATGTTTTATTTGATCGTGTGGACATCATACATGGAAATAACATTCTTGTCAAGTATGTTTTATATATTTTCTTGTTGACATAGAATGGAACGGACGCGTATAATGGAAACCAAACAGAGGATATTATTTTGAGGGAGGACATATTTATGAAGGATTTCTCTGCCGAAGTACACGGCTGTCATAACTACGATGCGACGGGCGCACTCACAACGCCCATCTATCTGTCCGCGACGTTCCGCCATCCCGCGTTTCGCGAGAGCACGGGCTATGACTATGGGCGCGTCGCGAACCCAACGCGCTACGATCTGGAGCGGGCGATTGCCCTCCTTGAGGACGGCGGCCGCGCGTGGGCACTCTCCTCGGGCATGGCGGCGATCAATCTCGTCTTTGCCCTCTGCAAGGCGGGCGATCACGTCCTCCTGCCCGAGGATCTCTACGGTGGCACGGTGCGTCTCGCAAACGACATCTACAGCCGCTACGGCATTGACTTCGAGTACGTCGATCAGCGCGACACGGCTCTCGTCCGCGCAAAGACGCGGCAGGAGACGAAGCTCATTTTCATTGAAACTCCGTCGAATCCGATGATGTTCGTCACCGACATCCGCGCACTCGCACAGATTGCGCATGAAAAGAACGCACTCCTCGTCGCGGACAACACCTTCCTCTCGCCGCATTTCCAAAAGCCGCTGACCCTCGGTGCGGACATCGTGGTCGAGAGCGGCACAAAGTACCTCTGCGGTCACAACGATGTGATCTGCGGCTTCCTTGCCGTAAAGGATGCGAACTCCGATCTCGCAAAGGAGATCGAGCTGCTCGTCAAATCCGAGGGCCCGAATCTCTCGCCCATGGACGCGTGGCTCATGCTCCGCAGTCTCAAAACGCTCGGTGTGCGCGTCGAACGTCAGGAAAAGAGTGCGCTCGCTATCGCCCAGTGGCTGCGCACACTGCCCGAGGTCACGGATGTCTACTATGCAGGACTCCCCGATCATCCGCAGTATGCGCTGCAGCAGTCGCAGAGCACGGGCTTCGGTGCGATGATCTCGTTCAAGGTAAAAACGCCTGAAATCGCGCAGAATGTCCTCGCACATCTAAAGCTCATTGCGTTTGCCGAAAGCCTCGGCGGCGTGGAGAGCCTTCTCACCTACCCCCTTGTGCAGACGCACGCGGAGATGCCGCACTACCTCGTCTCGCGCACGGGACTGGATGACCGCCTCCTCCGCCTCTCCGTCGGACTTGAGGATGTGGACGATCTAAAGGAGGATCTGGAACAGGCGCTCAAGAAAGCCGCTCAGAAAGGATAATATATATGCCCATCAATTTTGACGAAATCATCGACCGCCGCAATACCTCCTGTCTGAAATACGACTTCGCCGCCGAGCGCGGCTACCCCGCAGACATTCTGCCGTTCTGGGTCGCGGATATGGACTTCCGCACGCCCGCCCCTGTGATTGATGCACTGAACGCACGCGCCGCACACGGCATCTTCGGTTATACGCAGGTGAAGGACGACTATTTCTCCGTCCTTCAGAACTGGTTCCGCACGCGCCATGACTGGACTGTCGAGCGCAGCGACCTCATCATCACGCCCGGTGTCGTCTTTGCCATCGCAAACGCCATCCGCGCATTTACGAAAAAGGGCGAGAACATCCTCATCCAGCAGCCCGTCTACTACCCGTTCGCGAACATGATCCGGCAGAACGAGCGCGTCCTCATCGACAGTCCCCTCCACCTCATCGAGGGACATTATGAGATCGACTTCGAGGACTTCGAGCAAAAGCTCATCGAGCACAGCGTCAAACTCTTCATCCTGTGCAGTCCGCACAACCCCGTCGGGCGCGTATGGACGCGTGCAGAGCTCGAACAGATCGCCGCGATCTGCCTGCGCCACAACGTCATCGTCGTCGCGGACGAGATTCACGAGGAGTTCGTACGTCCCGGTTTCCGTCACATCCCGTTTGCCTCGCTCTCCGATGAGGCGGCGGCGATCACCGTTACCTGCACCTCACCGAGCAAGACATTCAACCTTGCGGGACTTCAGATCTCGAACATCTTCATCCGAAACGAGGAACTGCGCCGCTGCTT
>CALJPB010000103.1 GCA_937981305.1 uncultured Selenomonas sp. | reverse complement strand
TGGCAACCCGCGAGATACCGCCGTACACATCCGTGCCGATCGAGGTCACGGCGTTCGTCTGTCCGCGATACTGATAGCTCTGTGCAATGACCTTATTGTCCGAAGCCGTACGGTTCTCGGTGTCGATATTGAACTCCGTTGTATCGGCAGAGTCAATTCCGCTGTGCGCGCCGTCATAGTTGCTGAACGAAATGCCCGCGCCGTTCTCCATCAGTGTGACGGGACCTGCGGTCGTGCCGATTGCCTCAAGCGTCTGCCAGTCAAATGCGGATGCACCGCCCGTGAGCGTGAGCATCGGATTCGTCGCCGCAGTGCCGACATCGAATTTCAGCTTGCCAAAGCCCACGAGGCTGCCCGCCGCGTTTGTATTCCTGACCGTCAGTTCATGACCCGTGCCGCCCGCAGAGCCGCCGATGTAGGGGCAGGGCAGGAACTCACTGTCATAGAGTGCCTTCAGCACGAACGACTCACACGCACTCACGCCGTCCACATAGACAAAGGCAAAGGTATCGTCAAACCGTACAGGAAACGGAATCTTCTCCGCGCGGATATCCGTCGTGAGCTTCGCCACACGCTCGGCAGGTGTCATGGTCACCTCTCCACGCTTCATATCCTCATTGTGCAGCGGGATCGTCATCATATGCGCCCCGGCAATCATGCGCTTGCTGAACACCTGCAGGAGCACCTTTGCACGTCCGTCTCCCGCCTCTATATAATAGGAACGTGTCCCCGGTGTATGCGTCAGCTCGCCGCAGGTCGTCATCATCAGGATCTTGACATCGGGCGGCGAGGCAGACTGTACAGCGCGTGCCACATCGTCCATACGAAGATCCGCAGAGACAAACCCGAGGACGACGGCGGGACCGCCCGGTACGTCATAGACCTCCCGCAGACGCTCTGCTGTCAGTTCGCTGTGCGAAAGATAGGCACACTTCATATCGCTGCCGCCCACGCTGCCGAGCCCTGCAAACGGCACACGTGCTTTTGTTCCATCCTCAAGCTGTGACGGATCTACCGCAATCGGTTTCGCTTTGATACGATCCGAAAGCGAAACTTCTTCCTTCTTTTTACTTCCAAACAGTCCAAACATATTGTCCTCCCTATCGGAAAAGTTAATTCAATTATAACACGTAGCTATTTGTGCCGCAAGAACCTGTAAAGAATCATGGGGACAACCAGCATAGGAATCCCCAGATAGAGAGCAGAGCGCAGCTCCGGGACAAAGAACATAAAGGCAAGACAGCAGACCTGCGCCCAAATGCCAAAGAGTGTCACATAGGGAAAGAAGGGCATACGATAGCGAAGCAGGGACACCTGCCCCTCCGCTTCAAGTTTACGTCGCCGCCGATACTGACTCCAACAGATCGAGATCCACGCCACCGCACCCGAGAACCCGGAAAGTGCAAGCAAATAGGTGTAGAGGGCTGCGTCCGGGTTCACCGCATAAATTCCGATAACGCCCCAGCAGAACAGAATGGACGCATAGATCGCGCGCGACGGTACCCCCTGACTGCTGAGTCCATCAAGCACGCGCGGAGCCATGCCCATCGTCGCAAGCGCATGAACGGCGCGTGCCGCACCATAGAGCCCCGAGTTCGAACAGGAAATCGCCGCTGTGAGAACAACGAGTGAGAACAGTGCCGCCAGCTCCGTAAAGCCATGTTCCGCAAGTGCCGCTGCAAAGACACTCTCCGAGAGCGAGGCGTGATCCCACGGAAAAATGGAAATCAGCAGCGTAATGGGAACGATGTAGAGGGCGATGATGCGCCATGTAATGTTGCGTACCGCCGTTGGAATGCTGCGTGCAGGATCGGCGGTCTCCCCTGCCGCAAGCCCGATGATCTCCGTCCCCTGAAAGTTCACGAGAATAATCACCATCGTGAGTGCGATGCTCCAGTACCCGTGCGGCGCAAAGCCACCGCTGCCGAGCAGGATGTTCGTCCCAATATAGCCCCCGTCCCCAATGAGACCGAGGCAGATGAGCAGAGCCACCACACTGAACGCGACAAGCGCAGTCACCTTGATGAGCGATAGCCAAAATTCACTCTCTCCGAATTTATCGACACGAAACAGATTGATCATGGTGACAACGAGCCCAAAGAACACCGCCCACCAAATCGTCCCGATCTCCGGGAAGAACCCATTCATGATGATACCGGCGGCGATCATCTCGGAGGGCACATAGGAAACCCACGTCACCCAATACGACCAGCCAACGCCGCACGCCCACGTCGGAGAGATGTTTTCGCGCGCATAGACGACGAACGACCCCGAAAGAGGTTTTTCCACAGCCAGCTCCGCGAGACAAAGCATGACTGAGAGAACAATCAATCCGCCGAGGAGATAGGAGATCATGGCAGCAGGCCCCGCGTGTTCGAGCACATAACCCGTTCCTAGGAAGTATCCGCTCCCGATCACACCGCCGAGAGAGATGAACTGAAGATGCCTGTTCTTCAGCTTCCGTTTCATTGTCGATTCGCCCATGGGCTTCTTAACACAACCTTTCTTCCGAAACTTATCATACGAAAATTTGCGTTCCCATCATACTACAAGAACGCAGAGATTACTACGATTTATTTGACAAAGATGTAATTTTTTATTATCATCAAACCTAGTATATAAAGGAGGAGCTTTTATCATGAAATTCAGAGCCTTGCTGCTCGCTCTCGCGCTTGTCATCACGGTCTCGGGCACGACGAGCGCAGCCGTCACCGAGC
>CALJPB010000102.1 GCA_937981305.1 uncultured Selenomonas sp. | reverse complement strand
CGCGTCAGGTCATCCCAACGAAGGACTATATCGTCTTCTACAACGGCAAATTTCTGCGCGTCTTTAACAAGAAGGACGGCGCATTCATCGACGAGGTCGAGCTGAGTTTCGATGGCAAGATCCACCCGCCCAAGCAGATCACGACAGACGGCGAGAACCGCGTCTACATCCTCGACCAAGATTCGCGCATCTTCCGCATTGATCTGTAGGAGGAGCCCAACATGAAACAATGGAAAACGCTCTGCGCGGCGGCAGCCGTCCTCACGTGCGCCGTCATGGCAGGCTGCGGCGGCGGTGACACCGCAAAAGGCGGCTCTCCTGCCCCCGTCGATCTCAGTCTTTCATTGCCGAAAGAGCCCGTCACCCAGGTAAAATTCGGCGACAAGACGCTCCCGCTCTACGAATACGAGAACGCCGACTACGACCTCGACTATTTCGACTTCAACAAGAGCGATCCCGTCGTGACGAAGGATGGCATCTATGGCATCATCTACGACCACGACGACAAGAAGACGCATCTCTGCCAGCTCCCCGTCACAGACGGCGCAATCACGGACATCGTGGATCTCGGCGTCGTACTGAACCGGCCGATCACCTCGGACGGAACGAACGTCTATTACATCCCGAAGGAGGGCGAGCTTGCCGTCTATGACGGCAAGACCACAACCACGATCCCCCTGCAGGGCAAGGAGACGTGGCGCGCCGTCTTCGGCGGGAAAGACGCCTATGCAGGCGAGGAGCAGGTCAACGAGAAGGGCGTTACCCACGGCACAATCTCAAAGGAGGGGCTGAAGGACGCCAAGACCATCTCCGTCCCTGCACGCCCGAAGCCCGAGGGCTACTCCATGGTGCGCGGCGCAGAGCTGCTCTATGCGGACGCAGACGGATTCTACACCGACGAGGCATACGGGAATTCGCTGCAGAACGACGAGCAGCACCCGTGGGTCATCCCCGTCTACCAATACAGCCCCGACGGCAAGGAACTCCGCCGCTTCGAGCTGAATGAGAACATCCCGCAGGGCACAAAGCGGTACGCTGCGCATGCACGCTGCGCCGTCGCAACGAAGGACTACATCGTCTTCGGCGCAGCGGACGATCCCATCCTGCGCGTCTTCAACAAGAAGGACGGCGCGTATGTCGGCGACATCGAGATCACGGACGGCGAGCGCACGCCGAAGGGCATCTTCACCGACAATATGAACCACGTCTACTTCCACACGCAGGACGGCGGAAGGCAGCGTATCTTCCGCATCGATCTGTAAGGACAACGCAAGGCAACTGACCGTCTGCTGCATTGTTTCCCCTCATCCCATCGAAACGAAAAAGCAGGTCTGTGAAGCAAAACGCTTCGCAGACCTGCTTTTTTCACGAGAAATATTGACAGCCAACGCACAAGAGGAACCTGCATTGAGAGGCGTCTGAGGAACATCAAAAATACGCCGTCAAACTCATTCCCATCACGCGCTGGCGTGCGCCGTCATAGGTGCGCCCCATAAAGAGCGGCGTGCCGGCGCGCGCGGGACGCAGGTCATAGCCCTCGACGGCGAGCGCAACGCCACGCGCGAGGATGATGTCGGCACGCGCTCCCCAGCCGCGAAAGCCCGCGCGTCCGAAGAAGGTCGGGTCGCCGTCCATCGTATGATGAAGATAGGTCGCACGCGGCTGATGATAGTAGGCGATCCACGCGCCGTAGTCGCCCGCCCGCTCCACGTCGGGCGAGGGCCGCAGACGCAGCGTCGCCACATACCCGTGACCCTCGTCGTCATAGCGGTCGAGATCGGTCTCCGCGCGCCCGTGCAGGTACTCGACCTCAAGGCTGCGGTATCGGTCAAACCGATGGCCTGCGAAAAGTTCGAGGATACGCTGACGGTCGATGCCGTTGTGGAGGGCGAGCGGATCTTTCACCGCCTGCGCCCGCGTGACGGCGGGCAGCTCCGTCTCCATATCGTAGTAGAACGCGCCGCCCATCCACCGCGCAACGTTCCGCTCATAGCCGAGGATGATGCCGCGTTTCCGCTTGTCTCCTGTCGGCGCGACGGTGCGCCCGTAGAAGATGGAGGTCATGCCGACGTTCTTGTCGCCGTAACGCCAACGCACACCCTCGACGCGCTTGTCAAAGACGTTGCCCTCAATCGGGGTGAAGATGAATCTGCCCGCGCGGATCTTCGCACCATGTCCGTTCTCGTGTTCGGCGTAGAGACGTGAGAGGTAGAGATGACGGTCATTCCGATGTGCGCCCGCGATCGTGTCCTTGTCATAGCGGATGTCCTCGAGCATCCCGCTGACGCTCCACCCGCCGCCGAGGTGCGCGGTCGGGGCAATGCGGAGGCGGCGCGTGGAGAGGAATACGCCGCGCCGCTGTGTGACGGAGGGCAGCTCCATACGTGCCTTGCCGTAGAGCCAGCGGTAGTCGCCCCAGAACTCGACGCGCGGTGTTTTTGCCCTCTGTGCTGCCTCGGTCGCCGTGTCCGCATCCGCAGCGGACACAGACGTGTCGGTCTGCAGCGCAGATGCCGCAGGGGGGGATGCCGCCGTCGGCGCAGGGGAAAGGGCAATGCACAGGAGCGCGAAAGCGGCAGGGGTGTAGTGTCGCATGGCAATTCTCCGGTTGTTGTTGGTTTTTATCCTTTTTTTCCGCATTCTATCATGAATAATGAAGATTCACAAGAAATATCATATTTTATTCGTATTTGTCCAATGTTTTTATGTAATAGGACTTTTTATTCAAGGATTTTCACTCATATCGAACGAAATAAATAATATGAATCATTATGCACGCTGAGGGAGGTGGGGCGATGTGTCGGCTGCGGCGGTACGCGTCCCTCTGTCTGCTCGCGCTGTGTGCGGTGTGGCTGTCCGCATCGCACGCGTCCGCGCTCTCGCTTGCCTACGACCGCAACTACGGCGCGGCGTATGTAAACATCCTGCAAGGGGCGGCCGATGTACCGCTTGAGCCGCGCGGGTACGCGCGGAATCTGCTCGATCTGTTTCAGGATCGCCGCGTGGATGCGGTCGAGATCTATGATTTTCAGGCGGAGGGATTCCGACGCGGCACCGCAGAGACGCTGTACTGGTACCCGCATTTTACGGCGACAGTTGTGCTCGCTGTGTGGGAGGACGCCCCCATCTCCGTGACAGGCTGGGCAGATCTCAGGAAGGGGGTCACGATCGTCCTGCCCGACAGTTCGCCGGAGCGCGAGATCTTTTTTCTGGCGCTCGCACAGCGGCTCGATCCCGACTTCGATGTTTCGTTTGCGCAGCTCGCACGCATGAGAGTGCAGGGAACGCTCCGTTTTTATCCCGTGCACCGAGGTATTCGCGGGCTTTTTGCCGGGCGAAACGCGCGCGATGTCTATGTGCTCTTTGCCCACGAGGCAGAGCGGCTGATCCGACGCGGTGCACGGCTGCGTATGATCGAGCCGCAGGAGGGGACGCTCACCTGTACGAAGGGCATCCTCTCACGCGCACCCATCGGATTCTCCGCGCAGCTGCCCGACGATCTTGCGGCGGCGGGCTACCCGCCTGTCTCCACCGATGCCGCAGCCGCCCGCACGATACCGCCCGACTTCCCGCACGCGCTCCACCGAATCAATGCACGCTACTATGCGGAGATCATGGATCGCCCTCTGCTTGCGCCGCGCGAGCCGCACGACCGCTTTACCATCCTTGTTCTGACCCTCGTTGCAACGGTCGTATGGGGCGCGTGCATCCGCCGCCGCGTGCTCAACCACGGGACGCGCCGCGCCGTCCTCCTCCTCCTCGCCATGCTCCTCCTCTGGGAGCTGGATCGTACGGTGAAGATCCTCACGTTCGTACACGATGCGCCGCTCGAACGCCTCCTCTGGTATCTCTACTATGTGTTTCGCGGCGGGCTGTCGGTCGCACTCCTCTGGATCGCGTGGAGCTCGGACGAGGACGTACTCGACCGCACGATGCCGCCGTGGCTGCGGGCGGTGTTCGCCATCAACCTCCTCATCGCCGTGCTCATCCTCTGCAATGACCTGCATCATCAGTTTTTCTACTTCACATGGAGCACGGAGACAATGGAGTGGTCGGAGCATCTGTCATGGGGTGCGTACGCCTACTGGACGCTCTGGTTCTCCGAGATCTTCGCCGCGCTGCTCCTGCTCCTGGAAAAGGCAAAGGCACAGCAGGTGCTGCGCCCCGCGATGGTGCTCCCCTTCGTGCTGTTTGCGCTGTTTATGGTGTACTCGATCGCATATCAGTATGTGGAATGGGTGACGTGGGCGGAGCTGACGGCGGTGACGGCACTCTTTTTTCTCCTGCTCATCGAGCTGTGCCTGCGCACGGGGCTGATCCCGTCGAACCGCTTTCATCAGGCGTTCTTCACGCATTCGCAGCTTGCGATGCAGCTGGTCAATGCAAAGGGGACACCCGTCTTCACTGCGGCGGTCTCCCCCCGTGCGCCCTCGCGCGATGTCCGCACCGAGCGCATGGAGGTACACGGCGGCGCACTCCTCTGGCAGGAGGATCTCTCCCTCCTGCACGAACAGCAGCGGCGGCTCGCGCTCACGCGTGATGCGCTCCGTCGCGCCCACCTGGTGCTGCGCGAGGAGCACACGATCCGCCGCAAGCTGCTCGCTCTGACGCTCCGCCGCAAGCTGTCCGACGAACTGGAGGCGATCCTCGCCGCGAAGCGGCCGCTCCTGCGCAGCTTCCGTGAGCAGCTGATGGCGACGGAGGACGAGGCGGAGGTGACGCTGCTCATCCGCCGGCTCAACCTCCTCTCCTCCTATCTCAAGAAACGCTGTGTGCTCTTCCTGAAGGGACAGGAGGACGATCATATCCACGCCGACGAGCTCTCGATGGCGGTGTCGGAGACCTGTACCTATCTGCGTCCCTTGGGGCTGCACGTCGGCGTGGAGTGGGCGCAGCGAGAGGCGCTGCGTGCGGAGGCGGCGCTTTCCCTCTTTGACTTCTTCGCGGAACTGCTGACGCGGGCGGCGATGGAGGCAGCCTCGGAGGTCTTCTGCCGCTTTGCAGGCGGAGCGGCGTTCTTTCTGATCGAGGAGGCGGACTGGATCGCCCCGTGGACAGAGGACTGGCAGGAGCGGCACAGGGTCTCCATCACGCGCAGGGATCACGGCTATGCCCTCGCACTGACGGTATGCCCTGCGTCGGAGGAAGAACCCGATGCGGCGGTGGCGGCGGGGGATGCCGCCCCTTCGGCACAGGCAGCGCATAGAAAGGAGCGCACATGGAACGACTGACCGCACACGGTGTCGAGGCGATCCTCATCCTCGTACTCCCCGCGTGCCTGGTCCTCATCGCCCAGACCGCTGTGCTCTGTTGGGGGTTTTCGTACCTGGATCATCGCCGCCTCCGCCGCACCCTGCCGGAGGCGGCGGCACTCGCCGTCGCGCTCTGCACCACGCTCCTCCTCGGCGGCGGGTGGAAACTCGGGCTCATGGGACTCCCGCCGACGGGGTGGATGCTCTATGAACGCGTGCTTGCGGGGACGCTCGCCATTGGTGCGGGTCTCCTCTCACTGCGGGGGTCGCCGCGGCGCAGCGGACTGCTCACGGCGGCGGGCGTGTTCTCCCTGCCGCTGTTCGACATCTTCCTGCCCGTCTGTGCGCTCCTCGTCCTCCTGCTGCTCGCGGTGCGGATGCTGCTCCTCATCCGTCACATACGGACACAGAACGCCCGCGAGGTGACGGTCGCCGCCATCCGCGCAGGGCTCGACCTCCTGCCCGACGGCCTGCTCTTCGCCCGTGCCGATCATACCGCTGTCCTCGTCAACATCGCGATGCTGCGCTTCATGGAGCGGATCCTCGGGCGGCAGTATCGCAATGCGGATGTGTTCTGGCAGGAGCTCACGACGCTCGACGGTCGCATCGTTGCGGATCAGATCGTACACGCAGATGCCGTTCTCCTGCGCTTTGCCGCCGGCGACGCATGGCTCGTGCAGCGCGTACGGCTGACCGAGGGGCTGGACGGCTGGCAGCTGACCGCCTCCTGCGTCACGGAGGCGGATGCCGTCTCACGGGAACTCGAGGCGAAAAACGCCGCGCTCAGCGCCACGATCAGCACGCAGAAGGAACTCCTCGCAACCCTTGAGAAGACGGAGCGTCACCGCACCCTTCAGGACATCACCGCACGTGTGCACGATGTGCTCGGACAGCGCATCAGTATGCTCCAACAGCTCCTCGCAAGCCCCGCACCAAAGGACGCACTGGACACCATCATCCGCATAGACAGCCTCCTCGAGGCGGTTCCGCTCGCGCAGGAGGCACATCCCGTCACCCTCCTCGCCGATATGACCGACACCTACACGCAGCTCGGCGTACGCCTTGTCCGGACGGGTGAGCTCCCGCGCAACCTGCGGCGCGCCCGCACCTTTGCCGCCATCATCCGCGAGGGTCTGAGCAACGCCGTCTGCCACGGGCGCGCCAACGAGATCCACATCACGCTCACCGAGCGTCGTCTGCGCATCCGCGACAACGGCATCGGCTGCACGGCGCTCCGTCCCGGCGGCGGGATTACAGCCATGATCCGCCGCGTGAACGAGCTCGGCGGTCATCTGCGCATCACCACATCGCCGCATTTTGAACTCGACGCACAGATAGGGGAGAACCGACGATGACGAAAATTCTTCTCGTGGACGATCAAAAAATACTCCTTGAGGGTCTGGTAAAGCTCCTCGCGCCGCTCACGGACATCGAGGTGGTCGGCACCTGCACCCTCTCGGAGCTGGCGGAGGAAGCGTGCGTGCGCCTTGCTCCCGACCTCGTTCTCATGGACATCTGCATGGAGGGACGCACCAGCGGCATCCGCATCTGCGCGCGGCTCAAAGAACGTTTCCCCGCGCTGCGCGTCGTGCTCATGACGGGGATGCAGGAGGTCGCCTTTCTCGAGTGGGCAAAAAACGCGGGCGCGGACAGCTTCATCTACAAAGAGTCCTCGAGCGAGGCGTTCGCCGACTGCATCCGCGCCACCATGCAGGGCAGGCGGATCTACCCGAGCACCGCGGCCGCCTGTGTGCTCGGCGGCAAAAAGAGTCCGCTCACGGAGCGCGAGCTCGCCATCCTGCACCGCATCTGCCACAACATGAGCTACGAGGAAATCGCCGCAGAGCTCGGCATCACCAAACGAACGGTCAACTTCCACGTCGGCAATATGCTCGCCAAGACGGGCTACAAGAGCATCGTCGGCCTCGCCGTCGAGGCAGCCGAGCGCGGCTATGCGGGCAGTGCTCCATGAATGTGTGTGCGGCTGCTTCATGAAGCTAATAATTTTATGCAATAGTCTCCTTTTTTATAGGATTTCTCAAATTTTTCATTCACCTGTTATAGATAACAGTACATTTTTCCCTATAATGTGATAAAATAGAAGAGAACTTTCAGAACACTCATGTGTATCATGCAGAGGAGGAACTACGATGGGACTAATCCAAGCAGCCGTCGGCTCGGTCAGCGGCGTTCTCGCCGATCAGTGGAAAGAATACTTCTACTGCGACAGCCTCGATAAGGACACGCTTGTCGCGAAGGGACAAAAGCGTGTCAGCGGACGCAGCTCCAACACGAGCGCGACGGACAACATCATCACGAGCGGCTCTGTCATCGCCGTAAACGACGGACAGTGCATGATTATCGTCGAGCAGGGCAAGGTCGTCGAGATCTGCGCCGAGCCCGGTGCGTTCACATATGATTCCTCCACCGAGCCGACCGTCTTCGGCGGCGATCTCGCAAACGATCTGAAAGCCGTGCTGAAGAACATCGGCAAGCGTTTCACGTTCGGCGGCGACGCGCCGAACGATCAGCGCATCTACTATTTCAACACGAAAGAAATCATGGGCAACAAGTACGGGACGGCGCAGTCCATCCAGTTCGAGACCATGATCGGCACATACACGCTGAACGTTAACATCCGCTGCTTCGGCGAGTACAGCTACCGCATCACGAACCCGATCCTCTTCTACACGAACGTCTGCGGCAACGTCGAGGACGTGTACGAGCGCAGCGAGATCGACTCCCAGCTCAAGAGCGAGCTGCTCACCGCGCTCCAGCCCACATTCGGGCGGATCGCGGCGAAGGGCATCCGCTACACCCAGCTCATCAACTACACAAAGGACATCCGCAATGAGCTCTCCGCCGAGCTGTCCGACGAGTGGGGAAAACGGCGCGGCATCGAGATCGTCTCCTTCGGCGTGTCGAGCGTCAAGGCGGACGAGGAGGACGAGAAGCGCATCAAGGAGATCCAGGACAGTGCCATCATGAGCGACCCGAACCTGCGGGCGGGCCGTCTCGCGAGCGCCACGGCGGATGCCATGCGCACCGCCGCCGGCAACGAGGCGGGCATGGGCGGCGCGTTCGGCTTCATGGGCATGGGCATGGCAGGCAACGCCGGGATGAGCGCCATGGGCGCATTCGGACCGCAGGGCGGCGCAGCGCCCACGGACAATCCGCTCGCACCGCCGCAGACCGCACCCGCAGCGGCAGGATGGGCGTGCCCCTGCGGACACACGGGCAACACCGGCAGGTTCTGCGCGGACTGCGGCAAGCCAAAACCCGCACCTGCGGCAGGGTGGAGCTGCTCCTGCGGACACACGGGCAACACGGGCAAGTTCTGCGCCGAGTGCGGCAAACCCCGCCCGTCCGCAGACGGATGGACGTGCTCGTGCGGCACGACGAACGCAGGGCGGTTCTGCGCGAACTGCGGCAAGCCCCGCCCTGCGGGCGCACCGCTCTACGCCTGCGACAAGTGCGGCTGGAAGCCCGACGACCCCGCCCACCCGCCGAAGTTCTGCCCGCAGTGCGGCGATGTCTTCGATGAGAACGATCAGCAATAGTGTTCGATGGAGGTGACCTGATATGGCAGACACAAGTGTCAGCTACAAATGCCCCAACTGCGGCGCACCCCTCTCCTTCCTGCCGGGGCACGACCACGTAACCTGCGAGTACTGCAACACCGAGCTCGACGTCGCCACCGTCGAAAATCTCTTTCAAAAAGCGCAGGAAAAGGCAGCCCTCGCTGCCGAGGCGAAGGAATCGAAGTGGAACACCGACGGCGCGGGCAGCGCATGGGACAATGCCGAGACGGAGGAGATGAAGGTACAGACCTGCTCTTCCTGCGGCGCGGAGCTCGTCTCCGATGGCAACACCATGGCGACCGAGTGCGCCTACTGCGGCAGTCCGAACATGATCCCGAGCCGGTTCGACGATATGCTGCGCCCCGACTACATCATCCCCTTCCAAAAAACCAAGCAGGATGCCATCGCCGCGCTCAAGGAGTTCTATAAGGGGAAAAAACTGCTCCCGAA
>CALJPB010000101.1 GCA_937981305.1 uncultured Selenomonas sp. | reverse complement strand
CCGCCGATGCAGCGGCGGGAATTCGGCGGCGCGGTAGAGCGGCGTATACTGCCGCATCAGACTGAGCTGAACGGCATCGCCAAACTCCTCCCACAGCCGCCGCACAAGAGTGATGCTCTCATGGCGGTGTCCCGGCAGCACGAGATGGCGCACCAGTACGCCGCGCATGAGCTGCCCGTCTGCGGCAAACTGCACCGCTCCCACCTGCGCGACCATCGCCGCAAGGGCATCCCATGCCGCCACCGCATAGTCGGGCGCGGCGGAGTAGAGCCGTCCGCTCTCCTCATTTGCGTATTTCAGATCGGGCAGGTAGATGTCCACCGCACCCTCCAGACGTGCGATGTTCTCTACCGTCTCATAGCCGCTCGTGTTCCAGACCACGGGGAGCGTCAGCCCCTCCGCCCGTGCCTGCGTGAGCGCGGCGAGAATCTGCGGCGTGTAGTGCGTCGGGGTCACGAGATCGAGGGTCGCCGCACCCTCCCGCGCAAGGGAAAGGAAACGCGCAGCAAGCGCATCCTCGTTTATCTCCACTCCTCGACCCTCATGACTGATCGCATGGTTTTGACAGTAAATACAGCGCAGTGTACAGTGGGCGAAGAACACCGCCCCCGCGCCGTGTGCGCCGACAAGGCACGGTTCCTCCCATCGGTGCAGCATCGTCCGCGCAACGCGCACCTCCCGCCCCGCACCGCAGAACCCGCGTGCGCCCGCACGCCGATTCACACCGCACTGGCGCGGGCAGAGCGTGCAGTGCGTGAGAAGATCCTCCATATCCATTCCCCCTTTTCCTGATATTTTCGCACAAGAAAACCGAGACGGCAAGAGTCCGTCTCGGTTTTTGTTCCGACCGTTCTGTTTCGATGAGACCGTGCTGCACTGTTACGGCAGTACGATCTCGATGCCCAGCTCCGCCGCTGCCGCACGGATGTCCGAGGGCGGCTCCGTATCCGTCACAAGCCCTGCGAGGGCATTGAGCGGCGTGTAGTCGTAGTTGCCGTCCGCCGACAGCTTGCGTGCCTCTGCGACGACATAGGAGCGTTTGCTGCGTGCGATGATGCGTGCCTTGTTGAGACCGTCGTCGATGTCGTAGGTCGACACGCTGTTTCCTTTGACATCCACGCCGACTGCGCCCACGAAGGCAATGTCGGGTTTGAGTCTGCCGATGAAGTCCTGCGTCATACCGCCCCAGAACCCGTCACGTCCGCGGTTGATCTGCCCGCCGGCAAAGATCAGCTCGATGCGCGGGTTGCGTGCGAGCACGCCAAGGATATCGACCATGTTGGTCACGACCGTCAGGTCGCGGTCACTCTTCATGAGAAGTTCTGCGATGGCAAGATTACTCGTTGAGACATCCAGGAAAACCATATCCTTCTCCTGAATGAGTGAAACGGCAGCCTGTGCGATGCGGCGTTTTGCCTCAATATCCATGTGACGGTGACGGCTGACCTCGATCATGTGAACGCTCTGCGTCAGTTTC
>CALJPB010000100.1 GCA_937981305.1 uncultured Selenomonas sp. | reverse complement strand
TTACACCGCCGATGGGGTAGTACGTCCCCGCCGTGCCGCCTGTGCCGATGTTGAGAAATTTCTTGTCTCCCGACGATGCGGAGTTGCCGCCGCAGCCGGTGAGAAGCGCAGCAGAGAATACAAGGACCGCGCCTGCCGCAAGAATTTTCTTTACGGTAGAGATATTCATGTTCTTTCCCTCCATGATGAAATAGAAAAGTTCTCGAAACTATCGTCGCGTGCGGCGATAATAAACGCATTTTATCATAAAGAACCCCGCGTCTGCAAGCGCGGGGTCTCTTGTATGATGGTATACACGGGTATACAGGAAACGGCAATGCCGTCAGCGGAGATCGCGCAGTGCCGCGCTCAATCCCCGTTGAAATACTTCACCGCGCCCTCGTTCATCGGCAGCGACATCCCCGTCTGCACCGTCTTCCGCGTGATCTGTCTGCCGACGGCGTGCGCCGACTGCAAACGGTCGAGGTTGCCGAAGATCGCCTTCGTCACACGGTAACCAAGGTCGGCGTTCACCGTAGGACCTGCGACAAGCATCGCCATCACGGCGACGCTCGGCACAGCCTCATCATCCCCCGCATACGTCCCGGCGGGGATGACGGTCTTCGTGTAGAACGGATACTGCGCGATCAGTGCGTCGGCAATGTTCTCCTCCACAGGGAGCAGACGCACAGGATTCTGCGCGGCGATATCCTGCACGGATGCCGTCGGATAGCCCGCCGTCAGAACGGCGACATCGACGTTGCCATCCTTGAGTGCGCTCGCGCCTTCGGCGAACGAGAGGTACTGCGCGTCGATATCGTCATAGCTGATGCCGTATGCCGCGAGGATCTGCCGCACATTCGCCTCCACCCCCGAGCCGACCGCACCGACCGCGACGCGCTTGCCCTTGAGCTCGGAGAGACTCTTGATGCCCGAGGAACGCAGTGTAACGAACTGGCACGTCTCGGGATAGAGCGAGGCGATCCCCTTGAGACCGTTCACCTTCTTGTCCACGAACATCTCCGTACCATTTGCGGCGTAGTATGCAATATCGTTCTGCACCGTTGCGAGGTCGATCGTCCCATCGCCGAGCATATTGACGTTGGCGACGGATGCGCCCGTACTCTGTGCGCTCGCACTCATGCCGGGGATCTCCTTGTTCAGCACCTCCGCGATTACACCGCCGATGGGGTAGTACGTCCCCGCCGTGCCGCCTGTGCCGATGTTGAGGAACTTCTTCCCCTCCACATCGGAGTTGCCGTTGCATCCGGTGAAGAACACCGCCACGGCTGCAAGGACAGCACCGACTGCAAGAGCTTTCCTGATGGTAGTAATCTTCATGATCCACACCTCCTGCCAACTCTCAGTTCTCAAAATCATCCCGCAATTCAGGGGATTTGTCTGTATTTTATCACAAAAAAAGACCATACGCGCAAGGTATGGTCTTTATGATTTTTATGTATAATTTTCTTAGTTTTTCACGATCTCCGCCGGCTCGCCGTTCGCCTTGGCACGTTGAATGCACGCCTTGAGACGCGCGATATTCTTCACATGGAGATCGATGGCAAAGCGGATGCGCTTCTTCTCCTCCTCCGTGAACTCCGGCCTGTCATAGGCGGCGCGGATGCGCTCAAGGCGCTCCTCCACGTCGCGCAGCTCGTCCTCCATCGGCCTTACATGCATGAGGGCGCAGCCATACACCGCACGCATGGCATCCTCGACATACTGCGCGTAGCCCGGCTCGCCGGAGGACTGCTCGAGCCACTGCGCGACATGGTGGATGATGTCATACGGCGACTCGCCGCCGTGGATCATGGAGACGATCTCCATCTTCACCTGCTGCTCGCGTCCGTGCGGCTGTGCGATGAGATCCGCAGCGTCCGCCATCAGATGACCTTTTCCCCGTGGAAGCGCTCACCGCCGATCTCGGGATAGAGACCGTACTCCACCGCCCACTCGCATTTATACTTGAGCGCCTGCGCATGGATCGTCGCCATACGGTCGATATTCTCGCGCACGATCTTCGCGGGGACACCTGCAACGAGCGAGTTCGGCGGGATGACGGCGTTCTCCTTGACTACCGCGCCCGCTGCGACGATCGAGCCGCGCCCGATCTTTGCCCCCGTGAGGACGACTGCCCCCATGCCGATGAGGACGTGATCCTCGATTTCACAGCCGTGGATGCACGCGCTGTGCCCGACCGTCACATAGTCCCCGATGATGCACGGATTGTCGTCCGCGACGTGCAGACAGGTGAGATCCTGGATGTTCGAGCAGTCGCCGACGGAGATGTAGTTGACATCGCCGCGCGCGACCACGCCCGGCCAGAGGCTCGCGTACCGGCCGACGCGCACGTCGCCCGAGAGGAAAACCTGCGGAGCGACGAACGCCTCCGCGTGGATCTGCGGCGTGATGCCGTGAAATGCGGGAAACCCGTCCCCTTTGAATGTAAACATAATGGATCCTTTCTAAA
>CALJPB010000099.1 GCA_937981305.1 uncultured Selenomonas sp. | reverse complement strand
CTGCGTGCAGCGGGCGATGATGAGGCGGCAGAGATTTGTCTGACGCATTCCTTCCCCGTGCAGGAGATTACGGCAGTCAATGGAGGCTGGGATTTGACGGATGAGGACTATGCCTTTTTGGATCGTTTTTTGCAGGAACGGAGCTATACGCTCTACGATCAGCTCATTCAGCTCTGCGACGCAATGGCGACAGGCGAGGGGATCGTAGCAATCGAACGGCGTATGATGGACATTATGATCCGCTACGGTGTGGATGAGACGAGTTTGCCGCGTTGGCGGAAGCTCTTTGCGATGAAGGCAGAATTCGAGCGGCATATGGGCTGTACAGTGGAGTCCGTGCTTGGTCTGCGCACTCTCGTGCGCGTGTGAGGAGATGGGTTCATGTTTGACGTGCGGGAAACCTCTTTGAAGGGCTGTCTTAGGATTCTTCCGCGCGTGCGGGCAGATGAACGTGGTGTATTTGTCAAGACGTTCCACATCGAGGCATTTCAGAAGCTCGGGCTGCCGACTTCCTTTGCCGAGGAATATTTTTCTGTCTCACAGAAAAATGTTCTGCGCGGGCTGCACTTCCAGATGCCGCCGATGGATCATGAAAAGATGGTCTGCTGTGCACAGGGGGCGGTCATGGATGCAGTCGTCGATTTGCGTCTCTCCCCACCTATGGTGCATATGCGCTTTTTCACCTAAAATCCTCGGAGGGAACGGTGCTCTATATCCCAAAAGGGATGGCGCACGGGTTCTATACCTTGAGCGATACTGCATTGATGCTGTATCAGGTGACGAGCGTCTATGATCCGGATTGTGATGCAGGGATTCGCTGGGATTCGGCAGGGATTCCGTGGGAGGTCGGGGCTCCGATCCTCTCGGAGCGTGACCAAAAATTCCCTGCGCTTGCCGATTTTGTCAGCCCGTTTGTATAAAGGAAGCTCTGTATGCGCGAAGTATTGCATATCACAACCCATATGGGCGGCGGTGTGGGCAAGGCTCTCTCAGGTGTCGCCGCATATGCGGCGCGGACGGGGGCAGGGTGGCGGCATCGGATTCTGCTGCTTGAGCAACCGGAGAAGATGAATTTCGTCGATGTCTGCCGTGCGGACGGTGTGGAGATTATCTGCGGTGCAGGTGATGGCGAAATTCGTGAGGCGATTCGTTCTTCTGACCTAGTACAGATCGAGTGGTGGCATCATCCGCGCATGGCGGCATTTCTCGCAGATTTTCCACAGGTCGAAACGCATCTGACGGTCTGGGCGCATGTGTCCGGTGCATGGTATCCCTATATTCCTCCGGCATTTCTGCGTGTGCCGCAGCGGTTCATTTTTACATCGCCCTATTCGCTGGACAATCCGTATTGGGGGGCAGCGGAGCGTTCGTGGGCGCGGGAATATACGTCAGTCGTGCACAGCTCGGGCGGCTTTGCGGTAATCCGTCCGCATGCGGAGCGAGAGAACGACGGGCGTTTTGTCGTCGGCTATATTGGTACGCAGTCCTATGCGAAGCTGCATCCGAACTTTGTGGCATACTGTGCGGGTGTAGCGCATCTGCCGGGCATCGCGTTCGTTCTTGTGGGCGATGTGACGAATGCGGCGGCGATCCGTGCTGCGGCAGAGGAGTACGGCATCGCAGAGAAATTCCGCTTTGTCGATTATGTGAGCGATGTGAGTGCCGAGCTTTCGCAGATGGATGTGTTCGGCTATCTGCTCAGTCCGACGCACTTCGGCACGACGGAGAACGCGCTCCTTGAGGCGATGGCGGCAGAGGTTCCGGTCATCGCGCTCGATCAGTGTGCAGAGAAGTATCTCGTCGAAAATAATCAGACGGGGCTCCTCGTAAAGAATCAAGAGGAGTATTGCCGTGCCGTTTCGTATCTTTATGCGCATCCCGAGGAACGCCGTCACTTTGGACGTGCGGCACGAGAGGCAATCCTGCGTGATTTTGCCGTGGAGCGGACGGCAGCGCAGCTGCACGCGATCTACGATGCGGTTCTGCGTGAGGATACCTGCTGTTACGATTTTCGTGCGGCTCTCGGGCGCGTGCCGCATGAGTTCTTTTTGAATGGATTGCCGCATGAACTGCGTTCGGTGTTTACCGTACAGGAATCTGTAACAGAGGAATTGCCGCCGATTCTGAGGGAGCACAGCAAAAGCTCTCTGCCGCATTTCTGCCGTGTGTTTCCTGCGGATGAGCAGCTGCATAGGTGGCAGGTGCAATTTTGCGGAAGTTGAAATATATAGAGAGAGGGCGAGGGCGATGGGGCGCAGGGCATTACTTACGGGCGTGACGGGGTTCTTGGGCGGCTATACGGCACGCTGCCTGATTGCGGATGGTTGGCAGGTCGCTGCTGTCGTACGCACATCCTCGCGCACGGAGTTTCTCCCTGCCGCAGTGCGTGAGCAGATTGTACTCTATGATGCGGAGCACATGGATTTGCGGGAGATTGTGCGGGAGGCTGCGCCGGATGTCGTCTTTCACCTTGCCACATACTATACGACGATACATTCCTATGAAGAGATCGACGAGCTTATCGGGAGCAATGTCACATTTGGTACAAAGCTGCTCGACGCGATGGCTGCAAAACTCGGCATGA
>CALJPB010000098.1 GCA_937981305.1 uncultured Selenomonas sp. | reverse complement strand
GAGTATATGTATTTCAACAACGTCGAGACCAAGCCCGGCATCGGCTATCCGAAGCAGTGGGAGAATCAGGAGAAATGGAAGGGCGGCTGGGAGCTGAAGGACGGCAAGCTCGGCCTCAAGACCGGCGGTATGACGACGCGTCTGGCGAAGCTGTTCTATCATCCGCAGCAGCCCGAGATGGACGACTACTATGAGCCGTGGACGTATGACTACGAGACGCTCATTCATACGAAACGGCGCAACCATCAGCCCGTCGCGCGTCCGCGCTCGCTGATTACGCAGAAGCGCATGGAGATCAAGTGGGGGCCGAACTGGGAGGACGACCTCGCCGACGGCGCGTCCGCACGCAAGGACTACAACCTCAGCAAGATGGGACAGGAGATCACGCTCGAGTTCCACGACATCTTCATGAAGCATCTGCCGCGCCTCTGCAACCACTGCCTCAACCCCGCGTGCGTTGCGGCGTGCCCCTCGGGCGCGATCTACAAGCGCGACGAGGACGGCGTGGTGCTCATCTCGCAGGACGGCTGCCGCGGCTGGCGGCACTGCGTTCCGTCGTGTCCCTATAAAAAAATCTACTACAACTGGGAGACGAACAAGGCGGAGAAGTGCACGTTCTGCTTCCCGCGTCTTGAGAACGGTCTGCCGACCGTGTGCAGCGACGGCTGTGTCGGGCGTATGCGCTATATCGGCGTCATTCTCTACGATGCGGACAAGGTCAAGGCGGCAGCATCCACGCCCGACCCGAAGGACATCTACAGCGCGTACCTCGATGCCCTCTGCGATCCGAACGATCCCGCGACCGTTGCGGCGGCGCAGGCGGCGGGCATCCCCGACCGCTGGATCCGCGCGGCGCAGAACTCGCCGTCCTATAAGCTCATCGCCGAGTGGCAGCTCGCATTCCCGCTCCATCCGGAGTACCGCACGCTGCCGAATGTCTGGTACGTACCGCCCCTCAGCCCGATTGCACGACGCGTGGAGGAGAAGGTGTTCTTCCCGGGGGCGGCGGAGATGCGTATTCCTGTCGCCTACCTCGCGCAGCTGCTGACGGCGGGGGATGAGGCCGCAATCGAGCGCGTGCTGCGCGTCCTGCTCGAACTGCGTGCCGTCATGCGTACAAAGCAGACGGGCGAGTCGCTGCCGGAAAACCTTACGCACGACATTGAGACGTATGAGGCGATGTACCGCCTCCTCGGCGTTGCCAAACGCCGCGACCGCTTCAACATCCCCGCAGGGCTTCAGGATGTTACACAGGACAAGCTGCGTGAGCTGCAGGGCTCGGTCGGCTATGCCTGCCCCGGGGGGTGCTGCTGATGGATACGAACCGTATACAGACCCCGCTCCTGCTCACCTCCTATCTGTTCGAGTACCCCTCGGCGGATTGGTGGGAGGGCGTTCCCACTCATGCGGCGGCGGTTGTGGACGTGGAGCGTCCGCAGTCGCGTGAGGTATTCGAGGAGTTCTTCGGCTACATCGGCGAGAGCGAACGGCAGGAGTTCGAGGACGCGTATGTGCGTGCCTTTGACTTCTCGCAGAACACGAACCTCTATCTCACCACGCACAACCGCACGGATTTCGGCAAGCAGTCCGAGGAACTGCTGCGCTACAAGCAGCTCTTCCTCGATGCGGGCTATGATCTCGATCATGAGCTGCCGGACTACCTGCCCGCGATCCTCGAACTTGCGGCGGCAGTGCCGGATAAACAGGCACTGCACATCCTGACCGAGGTGCGTCCGAAACTGGAACTGCTGCGCGACCGTCTGATCGAGGCGAAGCTGCCCTACGCATTTCTCCTCGATGTCGTGCTCACGGAGGCGGCGGGACTCGAAGGGAGGACAGCATAATGAAACAATTCGCATGGGGCATACTCCCCTACATCGCGTTCACGTTCCTCATCGTGGGGACGATCGTGCGCTACACCGTCTTTGAGCGGAACTGGACGACGAAGTCCAGTCAGTTCCTCTCCAAGAGCGACCTGAAGATCGCGGGGCCCATGTTCCACCTCGGTCTCGTCATGGCATTTGGCGGGCACGTCATCGGCGTGCTCATCCCGAAGTTCATGACCGAGGCGGCGGGCATCGACGAGCACCTCTACCACATGATCGCGCTCGGCGGCGGTGCACCCGCAGGCGTGCTCTTCTTCGGCGGCTTTATCCTCCTGCTGATCCGCCGCTTTGGCAAGGACCGCATGGCGGTCAACACGTCAACGATGGACAAGTGGCTCTATCTGTTCCTCTTCCTTGCGATCTTCACGGGATGCGCGTCCACGACGCTGAACGCCGTGCAGGGGGGCTTTGACTACCGCGAGACCATCTCGCCGTGGTTCCGTTCGGTTCTCGCGCTCAGCCCCGAGATCGACTACATGGAGAACGTGCCGCTCATGTTCCGCATCCATATGTTCTCGTGGATGGCAGTCGCGTTCCTCTTCCCGTTCACGCGCCTCGTCCACTGCCTCAGCGCACCGTTTGAGTACCTCGTGCGCAGCCCGATCATCTATCGGAAGAAATAAGTTCTTTACAGCCGTCCCTTGCGGGGGACGGTTTTGCTTTATTGCAACAGAATTGCACTCTGTGGTATAATTCCGATAGAAAGAAACACTGGGGGAATATCAATGAACGTCGTCTTCTACGAAAAAGAGGATGGAACAATCCCTATTGTGGACTTCTTTGATTCCCTTGATGCGAAGATGTATGCGAAGGTTTCGCGTACCATTCGCTTACTGGAAGTGAATGGACATCAACTTCGCGCACCGCACTCTAAGGAACTCACGGATGGGATTATGGAGCTGCGCATTTCCTTTGGTGGGAATATCACACGCGTACTGTACTTTTTTATCGTTGGTGATACGGCGGTTCTGACGAATGGATTCGTCAAGAAAACGCAGCTGACCCCGCCGCAGGAAATCGCGCGTGCCAAAGAGTACCGAGAGGATTATCGAAGGAGGAATCCGTCATGATGACATTTGCGGAATACCATAAAGAAAAGATGAAGGATCCTGACTTCAAGCGTGAATACGATGCCTTGGAGGATTGGTTTCAAGAAGAACTTGCGGTGCAGGAAAAATCTGCTCCCCGTGATGCGCATACGGAAATTGTGACGAAAGGAAAGGCAATCCGAACCGCACAGGTTTCCTTTGCATAAGCTGTAGATAGAAAGGATGACCGTATACAATGAGCGAAGTCAATGTCGAGGAGTTTGCCCGTTCGATGAGTGCGCAGCGCGTGGAGGCGATGCGTGCGAGCTACGAGGCGGATCTTATGGCGGCATGGGAGAAAGGAAAAGAGGCCGGCAAGGCAGAGGGCATCAGCGAAGGCGAGTTCCGTGGGCGCAAGCAGGGCGTGATCCGCGTCGCGATGAACTGCCTGCGTGCGGGAATCGACCTTGAGACGGTGGCAAAGGCGGCAGAACTGCCCGTGCCGATCATTCGCAAGCTTGCGCAGGATAACGGTATCGAGATCGCATAATACAGGCACGCGCCGACACTGAGCGGCAAAGGAGCACACGATGGCATTTCCGAAGGGCTTTCTCTGGGGCGGCGCGGTTGCCGCGAACCAGTGTGAGGGCGCGTACAACGCAGATGGCAAGGGACTCGACATACAGGACATTATGCCGCGCGGCATCATGGGTGCGCCGACCGCAGAGCCGACGGCGGACAATCTGAAACTCACAGCGATTGACTTCTACCATCGGTACAAGGAGGACATCGCCCTCTTTGCCGAAATGGGGTTCAAGGTCTTTCGCACGTCGATTGCGTGGAGCCGCATCTATCCGAACGGGGACGATGCCGAGCCGAACGAGGCGGGGCTGCAGTTCTATGACGATCTCTTCGACGAGTGCCGGAAATACGGCATCGAGCCGCTCGTGACGATCTCGCACTACGAGACTCCGCTCCACCTCGCGAAGGCATACAACGGCTGGATGAGTCACGACCTCATCGGCTTCTACGAGCGCTATGTGCGGACGATCTTCACGCGCTATCGGGATAAAGTAAAATACTGGCTGACGTTCAACGAGATCAACTCCGTACTCCATGAGCCGCTGCTCTCGGGCGGGATTCTGACACCGAAGTCGGAGCTGTCGCTCCAAGACCTCTATCAGGCGTGTCACCATGAGTTCGTCGCCTCGGCACTTGCGACGAAGATCGGGCATGAGATCATCCCGGAGGCACAGATCGGCTGCATGATTCTCGCGATGCCGACGTATCCGCTGACCCCCGCGCCCGACGACATGATCGCCGTCATGCGGGCGGAGCATTTCAACGATTTCTTCGGCGATATGCACGTGCGTGGCGTGTATCCCGGCTATATGAAACGCTACTTCCGCGAGAACGGCATCGAGATTCGCGCGACGGAGGAGGAGCTGCGGCTGCTGCGGGAGCATACGGTGGACTTCGTCTCGTTCAGCTACTATGTCAGCATCTGCGAGGGGGCGGATGGTGAGTCAGGTGGTGGAAACATCCTCGGCGGGAAAAAGAATCCGTATCTCAAGGCGAGTGAGTGGGGCTGGCAGATTGACCCGCAGGGGCTGCGCTATGTGCTCAATCGCTATTATGACCGCTGGCAGAAGCCACTCTTTATCGTCGAGAACGGCCTTGGGGCGAAGGATGTGCTCGTTGCGGACGGTGCGGGCGGCATGACGGTCGCGGACGACTACCGCATCGACTATCTGAACGATCATCTCGTGCAGGTCGCGGAGGCCATCGCCGACGGCGTGCCCGTCATGGGCTATACGACGTGGGGCTGCATCGACCTCGTGAGCGCGTCCACGGCGCAGATGTCAAAACGGTACGGCTTTATCTACGTCGACCGCAATGACGACGGGACGGGGACGCTCACGCGTTGGCGCAAGAAGTCGTTTCACTGGTATAAGGAAGTCATTGCGACAAACGGGGAATGTTTTAAGCGGTGCGTTAAGGAATCGCTGATAAAATAGACCCTCCGATTGGTGTAGAACCGCAGCACACTCGAAGTTCGAATTGCAGGCGGAACAATCGTATCGATTCATGCGCGGAGCTGACATTGGGGTGCTACTGTACGTTTCTTTCGTGCAGCAGTGCCTTTTTCTTAGGAGCTGATTTGTTTGATTTGGGATAAGCTAAAAGATTTTTTTGACCTGCATGGAGACATTGCATCACTACAGGAAATTACAGAGCGAATCAATGCCGGCGTGCGATTTCGGGGGACGAATCTCAGCGTCCTGATACTGGCGATCTTCATTGCCTCCATCGGGCTCAATATGAACAGCACGGCAGTCATCATCGGTGCGATGCTGATCTCTCCGCTAATGGGATCGATCCTTGGGATTGGCTATGGGCTTGCCCGTTATGACAGCACATATATCCGTTCCAGTGCGGGAAGTCTGCTCGCCCAGGTGTTCATTTCGGTTGCCACATCGACGTTTTATTTTTTCCTCACACCGATCGATGCCCCTTCGTCGGAGCTGCTTGCACGGACATCGCCGACCATCTGGGATGTTTTGATCGCGGTCTTTGGCGGCCTCGCGGGCATCATCGGGGTAACCCGCAAAGAGGGCGGGAATGTCATCCCCGGTGTTGCGATTGCGACAGCTCTTATGCCTCCTCTCTGTACCGCAGGATATGGCATTGCGACGGGCGTGACGGCGTACACCGTGGGGGCACTCTATCTGTTCTTTATCAACAGTTTCTTTATCTGTCTGACGGCATTTATGGTTCTCAAAATCATTGATATCCCCTCGAAGATTGCGCGGGATTCTGTTGAATTTTCAAGACAGAAACGCTATTTGCTGACGGCTGCCATACTTGTCACTCTGCCCAGCTGTTTTTTTGCGTATCAGAGCGTGCAGGAAAATCTGGAGAACGCGCAGGCGAAGATTTATATCGAGGAGAACTTCAAAGCACCGCCCCATTTGGCAATCTCCTATACGTTGGACAACGAGAAGAAAATACTGACGGTATTTACGATTGCCGGAATATCAGAGGATGACTTGGTGGCATTGACGGAGAAACTGCATGAAAAGGCACACCTCAGGCCGTTCCAGTTGGAGGTTTTTTCCGCCGAAACGGTGGAAGAGCGGGAAAAGATGGAGGCGATGATCGATCAAAGACTCAGTGAGGTTGAAAAA
>CALJPB010000097.1 GCA_937981305.1 uncultured Selenomonas sp. | reverse complement strand
CCTCGCGCCCGCGCACGTCGGGCTTGTCCACGACAATCTGACGGTCGAAGCGGCCGGGGCGCAGGAGCGCGGGGTCGAGCACGTCGGGGCGGTTCGTCGCCGCGATGATGATGATGCCCTCATTGGCGGCAAACCCGTCCATCTCGACGAGCAGCTGATTGAGCGTCTGCTCGCGCTCGTCATGCCCACCGCCGAGACCCGCGCCGCGCTGGCGGCCGACGGCATCAATTTCATCAATAAACACAATGCACGGCGCGGATTTCTTCGCCTGCTCGAACAGGTCGCGCACACGCGAAGCCCCGACACCGACGAACATCTCAACGAAATCCGATCCGCTGATCGTAAAGAACTGTACGCCCGCCTCGCCGGCAACCGCCTTTGCAAGAAGCGTCTTGCCCGTGCCCGGAGGGCCAAAGAGCAGAACGCCCTTCGGAATCCGCGCCCCGAGTTCGTTGAATTTATCCGGCGTCTTCAGGAATTCGACCACTTCTTCGAGTTCCTGCTTCGCCTCATCCGCGCCCGCAACATCGGCGAACGTCACCTTTTTCTTGTCGCTCACCATCAGGCGCACGCGGGATTTGCCGAAGTTCATCATGCGCCCGCCGCCCATCTGGGACTGCTGCATGATAAAGAACCAAAAGCCGATGAGAATCGCAATCGGGATCAGAGATGTGAGCATCGTCTGCCACCATGGCGGCTCGGGCGGATTTTCCGCCGCAATGCTGATCCCCTTGTCCGCGAGACGCTTGTAAAGGTCTTGATCGCTGTTCGGCGCATCCGGCGCAATGGTCGTGAAGTCCGTCCCATCCGTGAGCGTGCCGCGAATGTTGTTCTGGACGAGGACGACCTTGTCCACCTCACCCGCCTTCACCTTCGCGTTGAAGTCACTGTAGCTGAGTGCCGTCGCCTGTGGTGGCTGATGGCTGCCCGACATATAGTCGGCGACCGTCCACACGACGAAGAACATAAGCGCATAAAACGCAAGATTTTTAAGGATTGATTGATTCAATTCTTCCCTCCCGTTTATTCATACACAGAACGCTTGAGCACCCCGATGTAGGGCAGGTTCCGATATTTCTCCGCATAGTCCAGTCCGTATCCCACGAGGAATTCATCCTCCACCTCGTGTCCGAGATAGTCGATCTCCACAGGTGCAACACGGCGCGAGGGTTTCGACAGGAACGCACAGATCTTGATGCTCTTGGGTTTGCGTGCCTGCAGCATCTGTTTCAAATAGTGCATCGTCGTTCCCGAGTCAATAATATCCTCGATAATGATGATGTGTTTCCCCTCAATCGAAAAATCGAGATCCTTGAGGATCTTGACCTGCCCGCTCGACACCGTCGCCTCACCATAGCTGGATACAATCATGAAGTCAAAGGCGACAGGGTGAGCGATGGCACGCACGAGATCCGTGAAAAAGACCGCAGCCCCCTTTAGAATCCCGACACAGTAGACGGTCTCAGACGCATCCTTGTAATCCCGCGCAATCTCTGCGCCAAGTTCCTGTACGCGCGTCCGAATCTCATCCGCCGAGAAACAAATGCGCTCAATATCCTCGCTCATCATTGGCTATCGTCTCCTTCATCATATGCAATACGCAGCACGGGATCGCTCGGGATCGTCACGGGTGCAAGCACGCTGCGCCGCCCGCCCGCAATCCAAAAGATCTCCGATGTCCCCGCGATGGCGAGAAGGGGCAGCGTGTCCCGCTCCTCGCGCGGAATCTTATCATCGATCAGAATATCCTTGAGTTTCCTGCGTCCGACAGGAAGCCGCATATAATCTCCCGCCCGACGCGTCCGCAGCACGAGCGTGGGAAGTGCGGCAGGGTCGGCATAGCCCGCCGTCCGTTCCTGTGCTCTGCGCCAATCGTCCGCCGTCATGCGGGACAGTCGGCGCAGATGAAACTCGATGCCCTGAAAATTTATTATAGCATATTCACGGCTTAAAGGAAGTAAAATTTCTTCATTTTCCAAAGGGACTTTCATCGGAGATAATTGCATCAATGTCAGTACACCATAACGTGCAGCGGCATACCATCCGCGCTGCATCTCGACGCGTACTGCATGATCCGCCGAAACAAGAGCACGCAGGCGCTCCTCGTGGAGATAGGAAAAATCCTGTGCCGACCCTGTCTTACGCATCCAGAAAAGGCGCAGAACGCGCCGCTGCATCGCAGCATGAAGGGTACGCAGTACAGCTAGGGAGAGGCCGCCGGGACACGCGGCGCATCCATAGGCATCCTCCGCAAGATGCGTGAGCAGATCCTCCTCCTCCGCCGTAAGCCCGCTGAGCCGTGTGAGTGCATCGCGCACCGCAGGATTGTAGGTATGTGCCAGATACGGCAGGAGTTCGTGCCGCACGCGGTTGCGCCGTGCGTCCAGCGTGTCATTCGTCGCATCATGGCACGGCGTGAGCCCCCGCTCCGCCGCATATCGCGCAAGCTGCACACGCGTCACCGCAAGGAACGGCCGCAGATGCAGCCCGTCCCATTCCCGCATCCCCACAAGCCCCGCAGGGCCCGTCCCGCGCAGGATATGCAGAAGCACCGTCTCCGCGAGATCGTCCGCATGATGCGCGAGTACAACGGCATCACATCCGTGCTCCGCACGAACACGGTGCAGAAAATCATAGCGGCAGATGCGTGCCGCCGTTTCAATCGAGTGTCCGTGTGCACGTGCATAGGCGGGCACATCCCCCGTGCCGAGGACGAACGGAATCCCCCGCGCGGCACAAAATCCAGCGACAAAGCGGGCATCCGCACGCGACTCCGCTCCGCGAATCCCATGTTCATAGTGGGCGCAGACGAGCTGTGCGCCGTCTGCCGCACGCAGGATGTTCAAGACCTCCAAAAGTACAAGTGAATCCGTACCACCGGAACAGGCGACGAGAAGTGCGCGCTGCGGACACAAAAGATCATGTGCCCGCAGTACACGCGCCGTATGTTTTTGTAAATTCATCCTTCGATACAAAAAGGGCACTCCGCATGGAGTGCCCTTTTTCTCCTCACATACTGCGTTCCACCGCGAAGCGGCGCACACAGTTTATCGACACCAGCACGTCCCTGTCATCAGCCGCGGCGCGAGCCGCGTCCGCCCCGCTTGGAGTCCGTCTTGCGGCGCAGGTCGGTCAGTCGTTCGTCACTGTCCTTCAGAAAGCGCGACAGCTTGTCCTCAAAGGAAGGAGACCCCGGCTGCCGCGCGGCGGCAGTCCTGCGCATATCACGCGGAGGGCGCGGCGGACGCGCAGGAGCGGCTGACGGCTGCGCCGACACCGCAGATTTTTCCTGCAACGCCTTAATGGAAAGGCCGATCTTTCCGCGCTCGTCCACAGTGAGCACCTTGACCTTGACGGTATCACGCTCCCTGAGGAAATCGTGCACATCGTTTACATAGACATCCGCAACCTCCGAGATGTGGATGAGCCCCGTCTTTCCCTCCGGAAGCTCGACAAAAGCGCCAAAATTGGTGATGCCCGTTACGACGCCCTCTACTACACTGCCAACTTCGATGGCCAATACAACTCTTCCCTTCAACTACAAACCGTCGGGGCAGCCCCCGTATTCATTACACGCTCATTATACAGGGCAGAGACACACTGTGTCAAGAAATTCTCAGTTGCCTCCCGCACGTTTTCCGGGGGCATAGGGAAGCTCTCCTGCCCCCGTCATGCCGAGTTCCTCTCGTGCGAGTTTCTCAATGTAGGGCAGCTCATCCAGCCGATTTTTCTCCGCGCGCAGACGGTCATTCTCCGCCTGCGCCGCCGTAAGCCGCTCCGTCGCGAGTACTTGATCCTCGTGTACATGGGAGAGATAAAAGCCCTGAGAAACGATCATCGAACCGAAATAACCCAGAATCAGCAATACGGTGATGATAAACCAACGCGGCCTCCTAGGCGTTCTTCTCTGTGCCATATACAGTCCCTCTCTCCCTTGTCAGGTGCTCCATCAGCATCGCAGCCACGCGCTGCGCCGCATCCGCGCAGGCACAGTCATGTGCCGCGCGACGCATCTTTGACAGCCGATGCGCCAGAATCTCCTCCACCGCCGCCGCCATCGACTCCCCCGGATGCAGCCACACAGCCGCCCCGCACCGCGTCGCATAGATCGCATTCTCCGTCTCAGGCCCCGGGATC
>CALJPB010000096.1 GCA_937981305.1 uncultured Selenomonas sp. | reverse complement strand
AGCGGAACATCGAGCCGATGTAAAAGAGCTTTTGCAGACCGCCGTCCGCATAGAGCTTGTTCTGCAGGTAGGCACGCACGGCGGATGCCGTATTCTCCGGGCGCAACGTCAGACTGCGGTCGCCGCGGTCGGTAAAGGTATACATCTCCTTGTCCACGACATCCGTGCCGTCGCCGATGCCGCGCTGGAACAGCTCCGTGTGTTCGAAGACCGGCGTGCGGATCTCATGATAGCCATAGCGGGCGCAGAGTTCGCGGATGACGTTCTCCACGTATGTCCATGCCCCCACCGCATCGGGCAGTATATCCTTTGTCCCCCGTGGCGCATTCGTCAGCATCAGGGTATTTCCTCCTCGTATTCCGCGCGCAAGAGCGCACGGCGTTTTTCAATGTAGATGTCAATATCACGCAGATAGGTCACAAGATCCTTTGCGTTGAATACGGAGTGCATACGTCCGCTGCGGATGCCGAGCACCTTCGTCGTGGCGGCACCGCCGATGCCGATGATCGTCTGGTGCTCCTCCATAATCTGGATGTTGTAGATGCTCTCAGCACCTGCACGAGCATAGCCGACGTTCTCAAGATCGCCGCTCATATAGCCCTGTCGATAGAGATAGTACGGGCGGTAGCCCGCCTCCTCCACCACGCGTACAGCGGCTTCACTCATGCGCCTCGTCTCTGCATCGGACGGCAGCTCGACGTGCTCCGTCTCCATTTTCAGCCGGAGATTCGAGCCGCGCTTGAGGGCAAGTGCATGGAGCGTGATATCGTCGGGCGCAAGTGCCGTCACTGCCGCCATCGTCCGCTCCACATCCTCTGCCGTTTCCCCCGGGAGTCCGAGGATCACATCCATATTGATGTGCACATCGAGGGCGGCACGAATCTGGTGCACCATGCGGACAATATCCTCGGGGGAATGATGCCGTCCAATCCGCCGCAGCGTCTCCTCCTGCATCGACTGCGGATTGACGCTCACGCGCGTCACCGCGTACTCTCGCATAGCGACAATCTTCTCCGCACTCATGCTGTCGGGCCGCCCTGCCTCCACTGTGAACTCTCTGATATTTGACCCATAGAATGCATTATATACCATTTTGAGCATTTCGGCAAAAAAATCATTCGGTAAACTCGTCGGTGTTCCTCCGCCGATGTAAATGCTCTGCACCGTAAGCCCGAAAGCGCGCACATCCTCTGCCGCCGCATCGAGGTCACGCGCGAGAACATCCATAAAGGCGCGCAGCTTCTTCTCCGAGGGAAGTAAATTCGAAGGAAAGGAGCAGTAGAGACAGCGCGAAAGACAGAACGGGATGCCGACGTAGATGCTCACAGTCCGCGCATCCCCCTGTGCGAGAAACGGCAGCTGGCGCACGGCAACATCCGTGATGAGCCGTGCCTTCCCCGCGCTGCAATCGTAGTCCTCGCCAAGACGCGCAACGATTTCCTCGGGGCTCATGCCGCTGCGCAGCCAACGGTGCACAATCTTCGTCGGACGCACCCCGTGGAGGATGCCCCACGGTGCAGGCGGCACGGCGAAGCGTGTGCGGAAGAACGCGTAGACATTCCGCTTGATGGCGCGATGAACGGCGGCGCGCGGGACTTCGTCCGGCTTGCCATCCGAAACAAAATAAAATTTTTCGCACGCGCCATCGTGTGCAAAAAGAAAAACCTCGGTCATGACAGAAGGCGGCTCACAGCCCGACTGTCGATTCACCACCGACAGCTGGGCGTAATCCGCCTCCCCTGTCCGCCCGACGATCTCCACCTTGAAGAGCGTCAATACTTCGCGGACGATTTTAACAATGACCTCGGCTCTGCTGTTGATCGTAAGCGACCGAATTTTCACGCTTTTTTCTGCTGCTCCTGACATTTCTTACAGATGCCGAAAAACTTCGCCTGATGGTTCTCAACCTTGAAGCCCGTCTTCTTGAAGATATCCTCCTCCAGATGATCGAGCATATCCTCCTCGAACTCCGAGATCTCCTTGCACTCCGTACAGATCAGATGATGATGGAAGTGCTGGTTCGGATCAATCGGGTTCAACTCGTAGGAGTACGACCCCTTGTTGCGCTTGTCGAATTCCTTTCCGAATTCGATCTTCTGCAGAATCCCGAGTGACACTAGAATCTCAAGGCTGCGGTAGACCGTTGCAAGGCCGATCTCCGACTCCGTACCACGCAGGATGTCGTAGATCTTCTCCGCGCTCAAATGCTCGCTCGGATGATCGAGGATCACCTGCAGTACGATCTGGCGCTGCGGTGTCATCTTGCGCTGCGTTGCCTGCAGACGTTTTTTCAGATCCTCCATTGTGTAGGTCTCTGCCATATTTTTTCCCTCCATGTGTTATTGCAGGATAACTCTCCAATATATAATCACAATCAATGAGAATAGTATAGCACAGTCCACATTTTTTTTCTATAGAGCTGAAAAACTAATTGAGAATATCCGTTTATGCCTTCTCCTGCGCTATGCGACGCAGCGTCTCCAGCATCAGCTTCGCCTCAGGAACAATCGTTGTAACATCGACGCGTTCGGCAGGTGTATGGATGCCCGTCGTCGTCACACCGATGGACACCATGTCCAGCTCCGGATTCTTCGCTGCGTGCCAGCTGGTCTCAAGTCCTGCATGGATGCTCTCGATCTTCATCTCTGCTCCGTCATTCTGCGCAGCATAGACCTCGCCCATGATCTTCGCGAGAAGGCTGTTCTCGCGCTCGCTCCATGCGGGCGACTGCGATCCCACCATGAGATTGAAGTTCGTGCGCTCCGCCATCGTTCGTGCCATGACAATGATTTCATCCAGGCGCTCATTCACCGAGGAGCGCGGAAAGAACTGGACGCACACCTCATTTTCGTCCATACGGAGAACGCCGAGGTTCGCCGAGGTCTCCACCTTATCTGCATGGAGACGCGACATATCATGCACGCCCGTATGCAGAAGCGTGAGCAGGTCGATGAGGTCACGCCCCTCTGCTTCGCCGATGACGCGCCCTGCATTCTCCACCGTAGTAAATGCAAACTTCATGGCGGGATCGACCGTGCCATAGAGCGCATGGAAACGCTTCTCCTCCGCGACCAGTGCATTGACAATCTCACGCTCGTTAATGCCTGTCCGAATGATTGCCTCTGCCGTCGGCGGGATGGCGTTGCGTGCCGTACCGCCCGTGAATGTGACAATCTCAATTTTACCATGTGCCTCAAGGGCCTGCAGTGCAAGCGCGAGCGTGCGAATCGCATTGCCGCGCCCGTCGCCGATGCGCTCCCCCGAATGCCCGCCAAGAAGTCCCTCCACCGCGATGCGATAGGCGGGCAGCTCCGAGGCCCTGCGCGAAAGTGTACGCGAGAAGTCAAGGTTGACACTGCCTGCACTGCCGACTGTCATGATATGATAGTCCTCGGAGTCGCAATTAATGAGGAAACGCGCATCCTTCAGATGATCCGCAGCGAGATGCCGCGCCCCCGACATCCCCTGCTCCTCATCAACCGTGACGATGGCGCGCAGCGCACCGTGTTCCTCCGTATGCTGCATCGCAGTCAAAATCTCCGCAACGCCGATGCCGTCGTCGCCGCCGAGGCTCGTGCCGTCCGCCGTCAGAGACTCCTCTGTACGCACGATCTTGATCGGATCGTTCAGAGGGTCGTAAATCACGCCCGGCTTTGCGACACAGACCATGTCCATGTGCCCCTGCAGGATCGTGCGCGGCGCAGCCTCGCAGCCCTTCGTCGCGGGGAGTTCCGCGATGATGTTCAGCACCTCGTCCTGCGTCACCGTGCAGCCGAGCTCCTCAAACCGTTTCTTCAGATAGTCACTGACGGCTTTCTCGTGTCCCGACGGACGCGGAATGTGCGTCAGTGCCTCAAATTCTGAAATGACCGTCTCCAATAATTTTGCATCGTCTATCATATGGTTGCCTCCTGACTGTAACTGTATTCCCTATTGTACCACAGACAAAAAGAAGCCGCCACACATGATGTATGACGACCTCCATTTTATCTGTATACGATTTACTTCTTCGCCGCTTCGACCGCCTTTGCGACAGCCTCGTTAAACTGGTCGTAGCTGACGGTTGCGCCCGCGATGGCGTCGACCTTCGCGAGATCCTTCTTGCTCTCCAGCTGGCTTGCGTACGAGCCGATTGCCTTGTAGGCGTTCTGCGCCTTCTTGCGCACGCCCTCGGGCTTATCCGCGCCGTAATTCTCGTCCTTTGCCTTGCCGTCCTTGTCAAAGCCCGTATGAACGACCTTCGTGATCGCACCGTTTGCGATCGTAAGCTCGACGTGCGAGTGGCCAAGCTGTTCGTGCTTGGAACTATCCCCCGCAAACGTACCGTCCTTGACCCCCGTCATATCGATTGACACCGCCTGTGCGGCAGGCTTCGCATCGCTTTTCGGTGCTTCCTTTTTCTCATCGCCGCAGCCTGTGATCATAACCCCGATCGAGAGAAGTACAGCAAGCCCCAATACGCTTTTCTTCATCGTCACGCCGTCCTTTCACGCATATGACCATGTTCGATGATGACGCAGCGCTGCGCCTCATCGCCGACCTCGGCGGAGTGGGTAACAGTCAGGATCGTATGCCCCTCATCGTGCAGCTCATGGAAGATCTTCATGACGAGCTTCTGGTTTTGCTCGTCGAGATTGCCCGTCGGCTCATCTGCAAGGATGAGGACGGGATAGTTGATGAGGGCACGCGCGATGCAGACGCGCTGCTGCTCACCACCCGAGAGCTGGCTCGGCAGATGGCTCGCGCGATCGGCAAGTCCGACGCGCTCGAGTGCTGCCATTGCCTCGTCACGGTCGGGCATGCTGTGGTAGTACTGCGCGACCATGATGTTCTCAACCGCCGTGAGATACGGGATCATGTGGAACTGCTGAAAGACGATGCCGATCTTGTCGCGGCGGTAGCGCGTCAGTTCCTCCGGCGTCGCATCCGTCAGCACCTCACCGTCGAGGATGACCTCTCCGCTCGTCGCGCTGTCCATGCAGCCGATGATGTTCATGAGCGTCGACTTGCCCGAGCCGGAGGGGCCCATGACCGCAAGCCATTCGCCTTTTTCAACCTTCAGATTGACATCGTCCAGAGCAAGCACCTTTTCATTGTACGCCTTGGAAACGTGCCGCAGTTCAAGCAGACTCATTCGTTATACCTCCTCATTCGCCGCGCAGGATGATCGCGGGATCCACATTCGTCGCAATGCGCACGGGCAGGAGCGATGCAAGCCCCGTGACAAAGACAGACATAACGAGTGCAACGACAACGATGGTCGCCGAGAACTCGATGCCGCGTCCGAAGACGTTGACGCTGACGCTCTGGGCAAAGAGATAGCCAAAGCCCGAGCCGAGCACGCCGCCGAGCGCACCGAGGAGGCACCCCTCGCCGAAGAACTCCGCGACAATGTGACGGTTATCCGCACCGAGTGCCTTCTTCAGACCGATCTCGCGGCGACGCTCCGTCACAATCGCCATCATCGTCGTCGAGACGCAGATCAGCGTCAGGACAAGGACAACGACGGTGACGATGAGCACGAGTGCCTGCAGTTTACCGAGCACCGTGCCCTCGGACTGGGCAATCTGCTTGACGAGCTGGGGCTGAACGCCGGGTACATCCGTGCGAATCTTCTCCTCTGCGCGCGTCAGCTCATCCTGCCCCGCGACAACGGAGACCTGCGCGAGACTCAGCTCGCCGGGACGGCCCTTCATGTTCTGCATATCGGGCAGGGAGACAAAGACAAAGTTCTCCTCGTTTCCACCCGTGCGAACGATGCCGGACACGCGGTAATCACTCACAATCGTCCCCTCACCGCCCGATACGGTAATCGTATCGCCGGGATTCACACGCAGCTTCGCCGCAAACTCCGCGCCGAGCAGGATCTCCTTCTCGCCCGGTGTCGGCCAGTCGCCGCGAATCTGCCAATACGGGCTGACCTCCTGCAGGACGGCAAAGTCCGTGCCGCCCGCCATCACCGTCTGGTGGTTGATGAGAAGGGTATCATACAGGAACGGTGTGATGCCGACGATCTCATAGCCCGAGAGGGACTTGCGCACGGCGGCAACCGAATCCTCCTGAATCGCGCCCTTGTCCGTCCCCGGCAGAATGAGGAGGTTCGCACCGTAGGCGCGGAATGCGCGTCCCATCTGTTCGGGGACTTCCTTGTAGACCGTAATCATGCCCGAGATGATCGTCGCCCCGATGGCAACGGCAAGCAGGGCGATTGCCATGCGTGCGCGCCGCCGCAGCAGGGAATTGGCGACCATGATAAAGAACATTTTATATCGATTCATCATTCATCACCTGCCATAGAGAACCTCTGCCGGCTGCAGCGACAGAAGCATACGGATCGCGGGCACACTCCCGATGATCAGCACGAGCGACATGAGCACGGCAATGATCGGAATGACATACGGATTGACCGCAATGCCCGAGCCAAAGACATTCTCGCCAATGAGCTGCGCAAAACCAAGCCCCACGACATAGCCGAGGATGCCGCCCATAATCCCCGCGATAAAGATCTCCGCAAGCACGGAGAGCACGACCGCAAGATTCGTCGCGCCGAGCGCCTTGAGAAGTCCGAGCTCACGGCTGCGCTCCATGATGTTCGCACTGATGAGGTTGCTGACACCGAGGCTCGAAGAGAGCAGCGACAAAACCGTAATCAGTAGCATAAGGAGCTGCGTCTTGCCGAGAATCTTGCCCTCGGACTCTGCGATCTGGCGCACGGGATGCGCCGCTGCATTCTGCATGACCTCCTCGATCTGGTAGGCGATCGAGCCGACATATGAGGTGCAGTACCAGATGTCATACTCTGCCTGTGAGAGCGACTTCGGGTTCTCTGCCGCCTTGCGTGCAAGATCATTCTCCGGTGTCGTCATCGCACTGACCTCGACCTGATCGATCTTCCCCGCAGCGTTTGCAAGATTCTGCGCAAGAGCAAGTGAGCCGACGATCTGATTCTCCTCATCGCCGCCGCCCGAAAGGATGCCGGTGACCGTCAGCGTGCCATCCGAACCGTCCAGCTTCTTGTACGAGAGTGTACTGCCCGCGGACACACCGAGCTTCTGTGCGAGCTTCGTACCGACGAGCACCTGATCCGTCTGCGTATCGTCCGCCCAGTCACCATCGACGTGCCACCACGACTTCATGAACTTCACGCCCGTGGTGTAGACCTCATCCGTCGGCAGCGTGAGCGTGTGCTCAAACCACGTGCCGAAGAGCGGAACGGTCTCACCGTCCGCAAGCGTCATATTCGTCGTCAGTGAGGGTGCAAATGCAACGATGTTGTTCGTCCAGAAAATCGTCTTGATATTGCCGAGATCCGATTCCTCAAGGTATTCACGATGTGTACTCTTCGTGGTTTCCACGCCGTAGAGATCCTTGAGCACCATCGAGTTGCGCGGTGTTACCGTGATGTTCGCACCGAATGCCTTCAGCTCCTGATTGACCTTCTCGCCGATGTCGAACATGACATTCAGCATGGCAGTCGCGAGCGAAACGCCAAGGGCGACCGTCAGGGCGATGAGGATGAACCTCCCGCGCTGACGGATGAGCGCCCCTTTTACCATTTGCCAAAACATGGCTTTCCTCCTCTCATGCCGTCACCGGAAGTGAATGCGTGCCGCTTCAAGCGTATCCCCTGCGATCTGCACCGCACCGTTTGCCACGCGGTACTCCACGGGGATCGGGTTACAGCCGCCGGGAAGGCCGATCGTCGCCTTGTTCATGACGACATCGCAGAGGCGGCAGACGATCTGTCCGTCGCGCTCGAAATACCCCGTCGGTCCGCAGATCTCACACGCATCAAGCCCCACGCCGAATGCAGAGCCGCCCTTCTGTACGATGATAACACGCACCTCCGTCCCATCTGAGGCACGGAAGGCATAACGGTGGAGATGTCCGTCCGAAACCTCCTCGAGCGGAATCTGCACAAGGCCGTCCTCCGCCTTGACTGCAACAGCAGGGACAAGCTGTTCCTTCTTGTTCGCATACCAACCGCCGACGCTCGATATGAGGATTGTCAGGACGAGCATTGCAAGAAGTCCCGATCCCCAGCGCTTGCGCCGAATCGCGCGGGCGAGCAGCTGGCGGTACTGCGCGGGATTTGCCCAAGCGGGACGCTCGGGACGCGGCTGCAGAAAGAGCGTGACAGGCACGAGAATCGACACAAAGTATATCGCATAGATGATCTTGTTCTGATTGTCGATGAACGATGCCATGAAAGAGATGAGGCTTTCCGCACCAAACACCTGCCGCGCCATCATAACCGTCATGACAAATATGACCTGCTGCACGGCAGTCGCCGCCATCTGCACGGTAAAGACGAAAACAAGACGTCCGTGGTTGAGTGCTGCAGCCGCGTGGTACGCCAGATACCCTGAGAGGAAGCCGAGGAAGATCCCGCTGAAAAAGCCGAGCATCTTCACGAAGAAGGTCAATGTGAAATAATCCCCCATCGCAACCTGAACCGTAGCAACAGGGATCAGCCAAAGCTCCAATCCATGATAGAGGAAGATGCCAAGCGCGAGTGCCCCGGTTCCAAGGCGGAAGACGCGTTCCTCCCCCGCCGTCCATTCGCGGTGCAGGCTGCGCAGGAGGATCGTACAGAGAACGAGCGCGCCCACGAGATCGACACCGATTGCCATGCTCTCGAAAATCTCGCGATTGACTGCGGACTTTGTACCGACACGCACGGCAGTCATAAAGAGCGAGAGGAAAAACCCCCACTTCAAAACGCGCACAAACGTATGGCGGATGCTTTGATTCGGCAGGGGCAGAATGATTGCAAGCAGAATACCGAGCGGCACGGCGAGCTTGATGCTCTCTTCGAGCGCCGGTACCAATTGTTGTAGAAACGCCTGTAACATTGTAATAACCCTTTCCTACTAGAAAAGCCGCCGTCCCCGAAGGACGGCAGCCATTCTAATTCCGGCAGGACAGTGTGCGGCACAGGAATCCCGCGCCGTCATCGTCCGGGAGTAACTGAAATTACCACTTACGCGGAACGTATTTGAACACCCAGCTCATCTTGACCGGCTCGGTCCAGAGATGACCCGGAACGCCCGTCTCCTTGTCGGTGTGGAGCATGTAGTTCTGACGTGCGGGACTGTCGATCGAGAACTCGCAGTCATAGGTGCCCGCGCCGAGCATCTTGACATTCGCGCCGTAGTGCGGGCCGTCGTCCGCGCTCATCGGCATGAACACGCCCTCGATGCTCTCGCCCGTCTCACGCTTCGTGAACTTGTAGTGAACCGTCAGATAGGG
>CALJPB010000095.1 GCA_937981305.1 uncultured Selenomonas sp. | reverse complement strand
TAATATAATTTGTCTACCCCAAAATGGATTGAGGGACGGCGTGGTTCGCGTCATCCTCCATCTTTTTTGTCTACCGTTTGACTACAAAAGCCATGATTCACCGCCGTAAACCGCTATAATCGGATCAAACAAAAGAGCAGGTAATATTTTAGCTTATCGTTGCGGCTGTAATGACAAGCTGAAACTTTCCATAAAGGATCATAATTGCTACTTGCCAAAAGTCAAAAGAACAAATATAATAGAGAAAAGCACAATTAACAAATCGGAGAAGGTGATATGATGAGCAACATTGCCGATATGATCGAGTCCTACATTCTCCGTCAGCTGGCCTCGCGTCAGGACGGTCAAGTGGAGTTGCGGCGGACGGAGATTGCGGATAAGATTTCATGCGCTCCGTCGCAGATCAGCTATGTGCTCTCCACACGTTTTACGCAGGATCGTGGCTTCGTGGTGGAGTCGCGGCGTGGCCTTGGCGGTTTTATTCGCATTGTGCAGGTGCCGTTGCGCGACCTTGTCTATCAGGATATGCTGTCGAAAATTGACGAGAACACGGATATGGAAACCGTACAGTCGATGGTGCGCTACCTTGCCCAACATGGGATGGTGGAGACACGCGAGGCAGCACTTCTCCTGCAGATGGTGACGGGGCTCTTCCACTCGGAGACGCTTGCCGCAAAGGAACGTGTCCAAATGCTGAAGACGATGATATTGACACTGGAGAATTTCAGATAGTTCTCGATATATAAATAGGAATGGCAAATCACGCAATGTGTGATGGAAGGAAATATAATGGTTTGTGAAGAATGTGGCCGCAACGATGCGATCGTGCACATTGTGCAGATCGGTCCGGACGGTCGGAGCGAGAAGAATATATGTATGAGCTGCGCGGCACGGTACGGAGCCTCCATTCTGCGTGCACAGCAGGAAAATGTATCGGCAGAGGACTTTCTCAAGGGAATTTTCGGCAGTAATAAGCAGGAGAATGCGGCAGAGGAGGATGCGCCGCACATTGTATGTCCGAACTGCGGCATGAAGTTTCAGGATTTTCCGCAGATGGGACAAATCGGCTGTTCGGTTTGCTATGAGGCTTTCCACCACGAACTCACACCGCTCCTGCGGCGCATTCATGGATCAAGTGTCCATCGGGGCAAGATTCCGCGCCGCTCGGGGAGTGCCATCATGCTTCGCCAGGAGGCGGAGCAGCTGCGTGCCCGTCTGAAGGAGGCGGTGACACGCGAGGAGTATGAGAAGGCGGCGGAGTACCGTGACCGGATTCGCAGCCTGGAGCGTCGGATGGAGGAGGAATCCTATGGCAGTTAATGCCCTCCTTCAGAGCAGCCGTCTCTCGTGGTTTGGTACGGAGGGCGCGGACAGCGATGTCGTGATCTCGAGCCGCGTGCGGCTCGCACGCAATCTCGTATCGCTGCCGTTCCCGGGTCGTGCCAATCTCGTGCAGCTGGCGCAGATTCAGGAGACGCTTGACCCTGTCCTTGCGGGACTTGGGGCGGAGCTTGGGCAGCCGTTTGACCGCATCGCACTCGATGAGCTCACTGCCCTGCAGCGTGAGGTGCTGATCGAGAAGCGGCTTGTCAGTGAGAAATTTGCCGAGGTGCAGCCGCATCGGCTCGCATACATCAGCGCCGATACGCGCATCAGCATTCTCGTCAATGAGGATGACCATCTCAGGATTCAGTCGATGACGCCGGGGCTTTCTCTCAAGCAGGCGTTTGAGACGGCGTCGCGCGTGGATGACTACATTGAGGAGCGTCTCGATCTCGCCTTTGATGAGACGATGGGCTATTTGACGGCGTACCCGACGAATCTTGGGACGGGGCTGCGTGCTTCCGTTATACTTCATTTGCCGGGGCTTGTCTACACACGCAACATTGAAAATATTGTCAACACTTCCCCGCAGATCGGTCTTTCTGTGCACCCTCTTGAGGGGATTGGCGAGGGCGCACATCTCTATAAGATTTCCAATCAGTTCACCCTCGGTTATTCCGAGGCGGAGATGATAGAGAATTTGCAGACGACTGTGGGGGAGATTGTCGCACATGAGCGTCGTGCCCGCAAGGCACTTTCCTGCTTTGGGAAGGATGGCGTCGAGGATGGCATTTGG
>CALJPB010000094.1 GCA_937981305.1 uncultured Selenomonas sp. | reverse complement strand
ATTTTACTTGACAATTTTTCTCACCCCCTACGTATAATAGGATTTAATCTCAATATGAGCGGACAGGAGACAACGCCGCGGACACAATGCGCGCATTGGAAACACAGGCAGGTCTCCTCCCGCAGGTGTAAAGCACGGATGATTTTCGTGCATTTCGAAGGAGGAATTTTCCATGAAGAAAACGCTCGTATCCGCACTCAGTGCGGCGCTTGTCGTCGGCGCAGCATCGACGACGTTCGCGGCGGCAAATCCGTTCAGCGATGTGCCGCGCGACCATTGGGCGTACGATGCGGTGACGCAGCTCGCCGCCGACGGCGTGGTCGAGGGCTACGGCGACGGCACCTATCGCGGCGACCGCAGCATCACGCGTTATGAGATGGCGCAGATGGTCGCAAAGGCGATGGCAAAGGAGAATATGCCCGTCTCGGACAAGGCACTCGTCGACCGTCTTGCTGCGGAGTTCGCAGACGAATTGAACAACCTCGGCGTGCGCGTCTCGAATCTCGAGAAGCACGCGGATATGGTGAAGTGGAACGGAAAACTCCAGTACACCTATGAGCGCACGGGCGGTGAGTTCGTAAACAAGTACGTGGGACACAAGAAGACAAACAACGAGCTGCTCTTTCGTCTGAACCCCACCGCAGAGGTCAACGACCACTGGTCGGTCAAGGCGCGTCTGGATGCCAAGATCGACCTCCGAACCGACAGCGGCAAAGATGGCAATGTAAAGCTCAATCGCGCCTATGCAGAGGGCAAATACGGTTCGACTGTGATTCAGCTTGGCAAGCTGCCCATCCTCACGGAGCAGGGGATGCTGTTCGATGACACGATTTCGGGCGCAGCTGTTACCCTCGGCAAGGACAAGCAGGTTTCGGGCACGATCTACGCCGGACGGTACAACCTCCTGAACGCCGCATGGGGCGATGATCTCGAAAAAGAGGTCAAGGGCGGCTACAAGGGGGGTACGACCGCCAGTGTCCAGGGTGCAACACTGAACCTAGATCCCTCGGAGAAGTTCCATCTCGGCATAGACTATATGCGTCTGGGCAACAAAGCGATCTTTGCGGACATGATGCACTCGAAAAACCCACTCAGCTACTACGGCGCAGGTATCACCGTCCGACCTTTGCAGACGGTCTATCTCTCGGGCGGCTATTGGAAGGTCAACGCTCGCGAGTTCTCCGACACCAAAAAAGAGCATATGAAGGGCTACAACGTTGAGCTCGGCTACAAGGGCGCAGACGAGGCAGATCCCGGCTCGTTCGGCATCTACGCCGCATACCGTTATGTCGGTGGAATGCTCGCGACAGCGCCGACCTACGACGGTGCGATGCCGAATACGAAAGGCTGGGAGTTCGGCGGACAGTATACGCTGCAGAAGAACATCGTCGGCTCTCTCGTCTACTTCCGCGGCAAGCAGATCTATTCCGCAGAACCCGAGGGAAAGACTGGCATGAACAAATTCTTCGGGCGCGTCGAGTTCTTCTTCTGATTCCCCTGTTTTCACACACAGATACCGCAGATCACGGTCTGCGGTATTTTGGTGCACAGAGAAAGACATAGACAACCGCACTGCCATCCATTACAATGAGAAGCAAAGGAGGAATCGCCATGCAGATTCGATACGAAGCCGAACACTGCCGCAGCGCAGCGTATGATGGAGAGAAACGCATCGGGGTCGCGGAGTTCGACGCGCAGGACGGACGCTGGAGCATCACCCATACGGAGGTTGACCCCGCCTATGGAGGACAGGGGATCGCACGCCGTCTGATCGAGGAGCTCATCGAGGCGGCACGCCGCGACGAGGCAAAGATCGTCCCCGTCTGCTCCTATGCAGAGAAGATGATGCGCGGCAAGGAAGAGTATAGGGACGTGCTCGCAGATGCAATCTGAGCGGGCGCAGCACAAAGGGCTGTTGTACGAAGATATCAGCTTCGTACGACAGCCCTTTTCTGTCCGCTCAATTGTTCAAAGCCCCTGCCGCAGCAGTGTCCTGTCAGGATCGTCCGCACGCATAGACCTCTCTCCTGTCCTGTGTTATCCCTGCGCCGCGAGGAAGGAAAGCGCCGCCGCCTCATCCTCCTCCACGGCAATCTCCACGGCACGCACCGCTGCCGCAATGCCCTGTTCCGCACTGCGCCGCAGGGCAAAGGACTGCTGTACCTGTGCGGCAATCTCGCGCTGTATTGGCGGCGAGAGAAGAGGGATAACGACCCTCTCGATATCCGCAATGCTCCAATGCTCAATCACACTGCCGTTCGTATCACGCTCCGCCTGTAGGCGTACAATATCGGAGTTCAGCACGAGAGCAAGGTAGTCCGGCAGTACCGCCACCTCATCTCGAAGCCGAAGATGCAGCAATGCGCCCGATGTGACTGCCACCATATCCTCCTCGACCTTGTATGCGATGCCGACACTGCCGTCCTTCGAAAAGAGAATGGTGTCCCGTCTCGGATAGAGCCGCTCAATGGATGGTTCGATAGAGGGCGGGATGTGGATAGACGGCGGCTGAATCCCCATCGGACTAACGTCACTGACACGGATAAAGGGGATACCCGTGTCGGTATAGTACGCGCTCCCCGGCTCGATGGACTTGCCAATCGTGACAAGCTCGCCCAGTGTTTCGGTTGGAGACGTATCCAGCAATTCAAGTAAATCGTCGTATTTCGGTTGGTAATACTCCGCATCTAGCCGCCCTGCTGCCGCTGCGGTGGAAAATGTTTTCTCCGCGATGCCGCTCACGGAGATGCTCTGCGGCTCAAACTTCAGCGCGTGCAAAAGGCGCTGCTGCGCAGATTCGTACAACACTGTCGATTGTCGCTGCATCGCCGTTGATGCACGGTAAAGCCATTCAATACGGGGAGCAATTTCCATCGCATCAGGAATTTTGATATCGCGAATCGCAGGGAGTGTAAGATGCGGCTGTCCTGTCTGACTTGCCGAACGCCATAAAATCCCCTGTCCATAGGAGCTATGCAGAAATGCCCATAGAAAATATGGATTCAGCTCTGTCATCTGCTCTGTCTTGAGAATAATCACATCACGGCAGACAGCATAGCGAGCAAACTCGTCGGTGACAAGCCCGACCTTTGCAAGAGTGTTCCCCCCTTTTGCAATGACAATATCGCCGGGATACGCAAGGGCGATTGTCGTGGAGTTTTTCCGCAAAATTTCATTGGGAAGAAACACCGTAGAATCCGTAATACGAACCAGTCCATCCTGAATCTCATCCACACGTAAAAACGGGACATTGCCCCTGTCATATGTATAGTCACCCGCAATCGAGGGATAAAAAGCACTGCAATCGAG
>CALJPB010000093.1 GCA_937981305.1 uncultured Selenomonas sp. | reverse complement strand
CAGCAGGCGGAAAGTGCCGCAGGACTTCGTACGGCGGTTATTCATGCCATCTCAAATATTTCGCTTCAAAATCCGGAGTTTCAGAAGCTGTATCAGGAGCGGAAACGTCTCCTGCGCAACTGCTCCGAGGCAGAAATGGCGGAGTTTGTGCGGAAAAACCGCAGGATTCATGCAGAGCGCATCTACCGTTTGACGGATCGGACGGAGGTGGAGCGCGAGGATATGATCGCGGCACTTTCGCATGATGCAGATGATGGCTATGATGACTGGAAAAATTGTGGAATTTTGCAAACGGTCTATCCTTCGCTCTATGCCTATGCCTCCGACTACGTGTTCAAGGATTGTGCACGGGCAGCGGAACTGACGGAGTATTTCATTGCCTACAAGCGGCAGAAGCTCAGTAACTGTCTGGAAGAGGCGTTCCTATCCAAAGTGGATGCGCTTGCTGCAGCGCGGATTTATAATGAGCTTCCTGCGCGTGAGTCACTGTTGGATGGTGTTCCGCAGGAGGGAACGCATCTCTTTTGGCTGGATGCGCTCGGCGTGGAGTATCTTGCCCTGATTGGGTCGTTTAGCAAACAGCTCGGATTGAAGATACGGGTGCAGGTGGGGCGTGCGATGCTCCCGACGATTACCTCGGTGAATCGGGCGTTTTACGCGCAATGGCAGGGCAGCAAAGCGGTAAGCAAGCGACTGGATGATCTGAAACATGGAGAAGAGAGCCGTTATAATTATACGCTGGAGAAGCATCCCATCCACCTTGCGAAAGAAATTGATGTGATTGAAGAATTGCTGCGTGATGCTGCGACGCAGCTTGCGGCGGGGAAGTGTCGCAGGTTTGTCATTGTGAGCGATCACGGAGCCTCTCGTCTGGCGGTGCGCAGGGAGAAGGAGGAGAAGTACGAGACGGATACGAAGGGGGAGCATTCGGGACGGTGCTGCCGTATGTTTTCGAACTATGCACATGATTTGCCTTTTGCAACGGAGGAGGGCGACTACCTCGTGCTTGCCGACTATGGCAGGTTCAAGGGCAGCCGTAAGGCCAGTGTGGAGGTACACGGCGGCGCATCGTTGGAAGAGGTGCTTGTGCCGCTCATCACATTGGAGCGTGCCGGTGGGCAGACGGTTCATGTGAGTCTTGCGGATGAAAATGTGTTTGTGGATCGTAAGACAGGGCTTTGTCTCGCTCTTTTTGCCGATGCGCCGATCAACGCATTGGGGATCGTTTGGCAAGGTAAATTTTATGCGGGGCAAATGCAGGATGCCCAGCATTTCGTGGTGCAGATTCCCGATCTTAGGCACGCCGGCACGTACACCCTTGCGGTGTATGAGGGGGATACTCCCCTGAACGTGCTTGTGGTAGAGGTGCAGAGCAAAGGGATGAAGATGAATGATGATTTTGACTTCTGATGTGAAGAGGGGAGGTTATGTTGATGATCGATAAGCTCAAAAATGCCTTTGATGAGATGATTGTTTACAAGGATTTGAAGAAGAGCAGTTTTCTTTCGGCACTCGGACTTCCTTCTTTCCTTCGCGATTGGCTATTGAAGCGGTTTGCAAATGCGGACGGTGTATTCGACGCAGAGGAACTTGCGAACTTCGTGCATCGATTTTTGCCGCGGAAGGAAGAATGGACGGCAATCAAGAGCCGCATTGTGATCGAACGGGAGCAGGTAAAGCTGCTTGCACGTATTTCGATTGATATTGATATTAAGACGGGCGCGGTGTCCTTTTCTTTGCCGGACTTTGGACTGATGAGTAAGGAGACAATGATCGAGGATCATGTCTGGCAGGACTGCAAGGATGAACTCGTTGCGGCGCGTGAGACGTGGGGGATGGTGGAGCTGGGCTACCGCCCACCGGTTGGAAAGTCGGTACAGGACAAAGGGAAAATCAAACTCGTCGCATTTAAGAGCTTCTGCCCCTATACGATTGATTTGGACTACTATAAGGACGCACGACGGGACTTCACAACCGAAGAATGGATGGATGTGTTGCTGGGGGCGGTGGACTACAACCCCGCAGGGTATGCGAGCGAGGAAGAGAAGCTGACGATGCTGACACGGCTCCTTCCCTTTGCCGAAAAGAAGTTGAACCTCATCGAACTTGCACCAAAGGGGACGGGGAAATCCTATCTGTTCGGGCGCGTAAGCCGCTTCGGCTGGTTGGCAAGCGGTGGCGTGATGAGCCGTGCAAAGATGTTCTATGATGTGGCACGGCGACAGGACGGGCTTGTGACGAATCATGATTTTGTGACGCTGGATGAGGTGCAGACGATCACGTTCCCTGATGTGGATGAGATGCGCGGCGCACTCAAGTCCTTTTGTGAGAATGGATACTGCAATATCGGAACGCATCGCGTGGACGGGGATGCCGGTGTGATTCTCTGCGGAAATATCAAGAAAGAGGTCATGGATCAGGATGGCTATGGCAATATGTTTGAGGAACTGCCGAAGGTGTTCCATGAGTCGGCTCTGATCGAGCGCTTTCACGGATTTATCAAGGGGTGGAATATCCCGCGTATGACGGAGGATCTGAAGGTCTCCGGCTGGGCGATGAACTCGGAGTATTTCTCGACGATTCTTCATCAGCTGCGTGATGATTTGTCTTATCGCGCCATCGTGGATGAGATCGTGGAGGTGCCGGAGGAAGCTGATACGCGCGATACGGAGGCGATCAAGCGCATTGCAACGGCATATATGAAGCTTCTCTTCCCTCATATCCGTACGGCGGCAGATGTCAATGTGCGCGAGTTTGATCGCTACTGTTTACGGCGGGCACACAAGATGCGCGATACGGTCAAGATACAGCTGGGCGTTCTGGATATTGAGTACAGGGGCAAGGATGTACCGAAGTTGCGGCTGCGGGAGATATAGAAGATGGCGCAGGAGAAGTTTTGTCGGGAATGTGGAAATCCTTTGTCAAAGGATGAGGTCGGTCTAACGAAGAAGTTGCTAGATATGAAGGCAAAGGAATTTTTTTGCTTTTCATGTCTTGCGGAATACCTTGAGGTGGAGGAGGAGTTCCTTCGGGAGAAGGTCGAAGAGTTCAGGGATGAGGGCTGTACGCTCTTTTAGTCGGTGAGGCGCTTGCCTGTGGGGAAGCGTCTTTTCTGTTTTGTGAAGTTGGTGAATAAACGGATGATATATGCGGATCACGCAGCGACGACCGCGCTCTCAGAGAGAGCACTTGCTGTAGCGTTGCCTTTTTTTCGGGAGAACTACGGGAATGCATCGAGTGCCTATTCGTTTGGCAAGCAGGCGCGAAAAGCTGTCGAGTGGGCGCGTGAACAAGTGGCGTGCGCTGTTGGGGCGCACTCGGCGGAGATCGTGTTTACGGCGGGTGGCTCAGAGGGGAACAATACGGTTCTGCGCGGTGTGGTGGAGGCGGCGCGGCAACAGGGCAGCAAGTCTGTGCATATCGTTGTGAGTGCGATCGAGCATCCTTCGATTCTCATGGCGTGTAGGGCTTTGGAGCAGTGCGGTGCAGCGATCTCATATCTGCCTGTTTCGCGAGCGGGGCGCGTTTCGTCTGCGTCTGTTATCGGTGCACTACGCACGGATACTCGTCTAGTGTCTGTTATGCTTGCCAATAACGAGGTGGGGACGGTGCAGCCCATTGCTGAGATTGCCGAAGCGTTGGCGGGGCGCGGCATCCCCTTTCACACCGATGCGGTACAGGCGGTCGGGCATATTCCCATTGATGTTCGGGAACTCGGCGTAACGTATCTCACAGCATCGGGGCATAAATTCTACGGGATGAAGGGGGCGGGATTCCTCTATCAAAAGCCAGGCGCAGAGCTGCCCGCGCTGATTGCGGGTGGCGGGCAGGAGCACGGACTGCGTGCGGGGACGGAGAACACGGCGGGGATTGTCGCGTTGGGCGAGGCTCTGACGGAGAGCTGTGAATGTATGGCGGATGAGGCCGTGCGTCTACATGGGCTTGTATCATGTACGGTGCAGGAGCTTCGGGAGAATCTGCCCGAGATACGTGTGCATGGAGAAGGCGGTGGGCACCTGCCGGGGCTGGTGAACATTGGCGTTCCCGGTGTGCGAGGAGAGTCCCTTGTGCATTTGCTCGATCTCAAGGGCATTTGTGTTTCGGCGGCATCTGCCTGCAGCGCAGGTACGGATGTGCCGTCTCATGTACTTCTTGCAATGGGGTACAGTGAGAAGGAGGCAATGGAAGCACTGCGCATCTCCTATGGACGGGAGACCACGGGACAGGATGCGCACGCGATCGTGCGGGCGATTGCGGGGGCTGTTGCAAAAATGAGGGCGTTGTGAGGCGGGAAAAAACGTGCCAAGAAACGCAAGTTGAATTGATCGGTGCTTCCCTTATTTTGTACCTTGATGGGATTGCCCGTCGAAGACTGTTTTGTCATCGTACCATAGCCCACCTTTGCTATGTCGTCATATTTTCATTTTGTCCGTGCATTACAAACTATTTTGTGCTACATAGAAAAAAACAATCGTAAGAATAGTTTTCAATTATAAAATTTTATAGAACTGTGATATTGCTCACATCCACGCCCGAAGCGGTATAGTAAAATTATATCGTATCTATAAGCCTTTTCAATGAAAGCCAAAATAATGGAGGGGTGAAGGCGTGAGCAGCATCTTTCAAAAGTTTAAGTATCTGATTCCGACGTCGAAATCCGCAGACGGACATCAGGAGACGCACGAAGGCGGACGCGCGTGGGAGAATATGTACCGCGACCGCTGGTCATTCGACAAGACCGTGCGCTCGACGCACGGGGTCAACTGCACGGGCTCGTGCAGCTGGAACATCCACGTCAAGAACGGCATTGTGGCGTGGGAGAATCAGGCGACGGACTATCCGGAGACGGCACCGGATATGCCAGACTTCGAGCCGCGCGGCTGCCCGCGTGGGTCGACGTTCTCGTGGTATCTCTACAGCCCGCACCGCGTGAAGTACCCGTATATGCGCGGGGAACTCGCGGCTCTTTGGCGTG
>CALJPB010000092.1 GCA_937981305.1 uncultured Selenomonas sp. | reverse complement strand
TAAATTTTTAAGAAGACTGATTCTAGTCCTTTTCGTGCTCTTTGCTGGCTACAAGATTTATCAGGTTCATCATGATGTCAAGCAGGTTATGAAGTATCGAACTCTAGTCAGAGAGGTGCTGGACGAGCATGACACAGCAGCCAATGAAGAATTGGTACTGGCCATGATTTATACAGAGACCAAGGGAAAAGACACTGATGTCATGCAGTCCAGTGAAAGCGCGACTGGTCAGACTAATGCCATCACGGATAACAAAGAAAGTATTCGCCAGGGAGTTCAAACCCTGTCTGATAACCTGGAGTTGGCTAGCAAGAAAAAAGTAGATGTTTGGACAGCAGTACAAGCCTATAATTTCGGTCAAGCCTATATCGACTACGTAGCTAAAAACGGTGGCGAAAATACGCTGGAGCTGGCTAAGAAATATTCCAAAGATGTAGTAGCGCCAAGCTTAGGAAATGTAACTGGCAAGACCTACGGCTACTATAACCTGATTTCTATTTTCCACGGCCCAGAGCTCTATATCAACGGCGGTAATTATTATTATTCCCGTCAGGTCAGACTAAATATGTATATCATGAGAAAATGACGATAGAAAGATGGGTCTAACATCCCGTATGAACGAAGGCATGATGTATGCCCATGCAGCCGTTTATGTGAGATGTATTTCAATATGCCATTGTGGAGGGATCGTGAACTCATGAGCAGACATCAATACGGGGCGGCGGTCATACTTTCTGTGCTCGCGGGGGCTCTGCCGAGCGTAACGTATGCACAGACAACGCCGTCATGGGTGTATGATGCGGTGAACCATCTGGAAGAAGAAGGGTATCTCGATCTGAGCGGGAGGGATGCCGCAAGCATTCCGCGCGATGAGCTGACGAAGATCGTGGCGCAGGGGCTGCATGAGATCGACCGCATCCAACAGGGAACACTTGCGGATGAGTATGGACGCATTACGAGTCTTGCCATGCGTGATGAGGTGCATCTGAAGCTCTATCGGGAGCAGGAGTCGACGGCGCTCAAGGCCTATGAGCAGGCGGATGCGAATGCAAAACAGGCGGAGGAAATGCTGGTACGTCAGTCCATGCGTGGTGTGAACCGTCTTGAGATTATGCGTCCTCTGCAGGAACGTGCTTCGGCTGCACGTCGTGAGCTTCAGTATACGGCACGCGATTATGCGTTGGCACAGATGCGGCGGCAGAAATCGGAGATTGCATTTGCCAAGGTGCAGGAACGCCAGCAGAATATATTCAAGCGTATGAATACGATGGAAGACAATCCAAATATCAGCATGGATGCCGAACCCCTCGTCAGTCCTTCGGTGATTGCCACAGCGGCACATCTGCGTGCGGAGTTTATCGAGGAGCTGACAGATAGCGGCTATGCGGACAATGAGAATGCAGAGCGTCAGCTCTACTCGTCGACGCGTCTGGCTGAGGTCCCGGAGAAACGATTGAAGATCGACGGACAGGTGCGCATTGATGCGTCCAGCGTTACCGGTGAGGAACGTTCTACGAACCGTTCGCGTGCCCGCATTCGCGGTCGTATTTATCCGGACTATAACATCGACGGGAACTGGCATGCTGTCGGTATGGTCGAATACGAAAAAACATTGACCGGAGGCGGCGGCGACAAGGACGGTAAACTAAAGTTCGACCGCTACTATCTCACGGGACACTCCGGCATTTTTGACGTGACAGCGGGTGTCTTTGGTACGACGATGGCGGAGGGCAATATCTACGACAGCAAGTTCCGCGGGATACGCCTTTCCACAGGTGTTCCCATTACCTATACGGTGGAGTACGGAAAAATTGAAAAGGCGAAAAAGGTGGCAGGGCTGACCGCCTCCTACGATGCCAAGACCTATACGGCAGAAGCGGGGATGTATCGCTTCGACAAGATCGGAACTGCAACGCGCAATGTTTATATGCTGAACTACCGCAAGCCCGTGGGCGCATATGATTTTGGTGCGATGCTCCTGCACGGCAGGGATCATGCGGCGGGCAACGGTACGGGCTATGTGCTCACGCTGTCCAGAGTCGGCGGCGGCGCATGGCGGCCGGGGTCGTTCTCCTATTGGTTGAAATACTATCGTCAGCCGAGTTCCACCTATGTGAGCCATACGATGAATGGTTCTGCGGACTACATGAACTTCGATGCCTCCGGTACGGGGGCAAAGCGTGGCGGGTTCCGCGGATGGGGTGCGGGATTGTCGTATACGTTGAAGAAGGATCTGATCTTTGCGCTTGAGTACTATGATTTGTACGATTTGACGACCGGGAACAGAAGCCGGACGATTTGGGGGTCACTGACGGGATACTTCCAAAACTACAAAGAATAGCAAGAAGGTGGGGTAGGAATATGTTGGAGCATCTGAAAAGCGGCGATGAAAAACTTGCTGTCGTCGGGTTGGGGTACGTTGGGCTGCCGCTTGCAGCGGCATTTTCCAAACACTTTTCGGTCATCGGTTATGACCGTGATGAAGAAAAGATCGCGGCATATCGTGCGGGGCTGGATCTGACAGGAGAGATCGGTTCACAGGGGCTGACAGAGAGCAGGATCGACTATACCTGTGACGAGGAGAGACTGCGCGAGGCCTCCTTTCTCATCGTTGCTGTTCCAACACCGATCAACGGGGACAAGACCCCCAACCTGGAGCCGCTGAGGGGGGCGACACGCTTGATCGGGCGCAACCTGCGGCGCGGTAGCATTGTCGTCTATGAGTCCACGGTTTACCCGGGGGTGACGGAGGATGTTTGTCTTCCCTTACTTGAGGAGTCTTCCGGGCTGTGCGCAGGTGTGGATTTTAAGATCGGCTATTCGCCGGAGCGGATCAATCCCGGCGACCGTGTGCACCGTCTTGAAAATATTGTCAAGATTGTTTCCGGCATGGATGAGGAGACACGGAACAATGTTGCAGAGGTATACGGAACTGTGGTGCAGAACATCTACCGTGCCTCCTCGATCCGTGTGGCAGAGGCGGCGAAGGTGGCGGAAAATGCACAGCGCGACATCAACATTGCCTTTATGAACGAGCTTTCGATGGTCTTTCATCGCATGAAC
>CALJPB010000091.1 GCA_937981305.1 uncultured Selenomonas sp. | reverse complement strand
GTGCCATGCCCGAGACGCGCTCGCAGTTGATCGGGTTGCGCTTGTGCGGCATCGCGGACGAGCCCTTCTGTCCCGGCTTGAAGAACTCCTCCGCCTCGCGGATGTCCGTGCGCTGGAGACTGCGGATCTCGGTTGCGATCTTCTCCATCGTCCCCGCGAGGATGGCGAGGGTCGTGACGAACTCTGCGTGACGGTCGCGCTGGATGACCTGCGTGGCGAGGCTGACGGGCGTGAGCCCGAGTTTTTTGCACGTCAGCTCCTCGATGCGCGGGTCGATGTTGGAGTAGGTGCCGACCGCTCCTGAGAGCTTGCCGACGGAGACGGTCTCCTTCGCACGCGTCAGACGCTCGATGTCGCGGTCGATCTCGCCGCTCCACAGGAGCAGCTTCAGGCCGAATGTCATCGGCTCTGCATGAATGCCGTGCGTGCGTCCGATGCACGGGGTCTGGCGGAACTCCTCGGCACGGCGGCGCAGCACTTCGCGGAACGCATGAAGATCCTCCAGGATGATCGCGGCGGCATCGCGCATCATGATGCAGTATGCCGTATCCTTCACGTCGCTTGAGGTCAGCCCCTTGTGGATGTACTTCGAGTCCTCGCCGACATTTTCCTCCAGATTCGTGAGAAATGCAATGATGTCGTGATCCGTGGTCTTTTCGATCTCGTTGATGCGTGCGACATCGAACTTGGCGTTCTCCTTGATGTTCTGCACGGCGGCGGCGGGGATCTCACCCAGCTCCGCCATCGCTTCGCACGCGGCAATCTCCACATTCAGAATGGTTTGCCACTCGTTTTGGAGCGACCAGAGATGCCCCATCTCCGGGCGTGTATATCTCTCTATCATGTGTGTCCTCCTGTCCATGGAAATGAACATAACTCAACAGTCTTATCATATATCGTACGGCGTGGAATGTCAATCACGGGGCGCACAGCAGATGACGTATACATCATAGAAAGAATTTATCTTTTATTATTTTCATTTCATAAATTTAGATGTATAATAGTATCCATCAAAGGGGGGGCGTGATGATGTTTCGCCGCATACTTGCTGTGGGAGATGTGCATGGCCATATGGATGCACTGCACGCCCTATGGAAAAAGATCGAATTCGACGATAAACAGGATATGCTGGTCTTTCTCGGCGACTACATCGATCGCGGTCCCGCACCGGTGGAGGTGCTTCGCTTTGTACGGGAGCAGGTGGAGCGCCATGCACATGTGCACGCCCTCTGTGGCAACCACGAGGCGATGATGCTCGGCTACATCGACGCGTACGGGCTTGGCAGAACGCTGCGCGGGCATTTTGACATCTGGCTGATGAACGGCGGCAAGGTGACCAAAAAACAGCTTGCTGCGCTGCCGGCGGCAGAGGCGGAGGAGCTTGTCTCCTTCGTGCGGGAGCGTCCGCTCTGTCATCGCGTGCAGCATGACGGACAGCGCATCCTGTTCGTTCATGCGGGGGTGCATCCCACGCGAAAGGAGCGGACCGCCGAGGATATGCTGTGGATTCGTGAGCCGTTCCTCGACCACTATCGCGGCAGCGAACTGGTCGTTGTCGGGCATACGCCGACGCAGTCGATCGGCGGGCGCGACATGGGGCGGAACACGCCGCTCTTTTTGAGGAACAACATCATTGCGTGTGATACGGGGAGCTTTCTGCCGGGTGGGTGCATCAGCTGCGTGGATGTGGGGCGCTATCTCGACCTGCGCGGTGCGGGGCGGACGCTCACATCGGCGGAGCTTGCTGCGTGCTATGTGCAGTCAACGTGAATTTTTGAAGGAGATTCGGGGATTGGAGATACACAAGGGAAATATCTATGTCGAATGAGTCGAATGAAAAAAGGTTGAGCCGCCGCAGATTTTTGAAGGCGGCTGCGGCACTGGGCGTGCTCGGGACGGGCAGCGCGGTGCTCTGGCACATGGGGCTGAGCCGCCTCAAGGATTTCGGACTGCCGCGCACCACGCAGGTGATCTATGCGGAACGGCTGCGGCAGATCGTGGCGGAGGACAACGGGCGCGGGCGCACCATCATGTGGGATCTTGCTGTGCCGCTGGAGAATCAGGTGCTCGAACTGCGTCTGCCGCGCGAAGATCGGGCGCGGACATACTCCGTGCACGAGGCATTTTTTACGGACGATGGTCTGACACTCTATCAGTATGTGGCGGAGCCGGATCAGCTCACGCCGGGCACGCACTACCGCTACCGCATTGTGGCGGGGGCGGCGGCGACGGACTGGCAGGATCTCTATGTGCCGCTGCCGGACGAGCCTTACAAGATGCTCCTTTTCCCGGACGCGCAGTCGGCGGACTACGGGGACTGGCAGCAGCTCGCGCACCTGGCGTGGGCGCGCAATACGGACGCACAGCTCTTTGTGTGCATGGGTGATCTCGTGGACAATGGTGAGGATCGTACGCAATGGGCGGCATTTTTTCGCGGCATCGAGGAGGTGATGCGCGTCATTCCGGGCGCACCCGTCATGGGCAACCATGAGACGTATGATCTGGCATGGAAAACGCGTCTGCCCGAGGCATATCTGAATTATTTCAAAACCCCGCCGAACGGAAGCAAGGCATTCGAACGATACTACTATTCGTTTGACTACGGCGCGGTGCACTACATCGTGCTCTGCACGCAGCAGAAGGAACTCGCGGGATTCAAGGACAGACTGGTCTCCGAGCAGCTGGCGTGGATCCGCCGTGACCTCAGGGCGCACAGAAAACGCTGGAACGTTGTCCTCATGCACAAGGATGTCCTGCAATACCGCATCCACGGTCGTCCCGAGCGGGAGGAGGGGATCGACGAGGAGAACGGGCGCGTGTGGATGCCCGTGTTCGACGAGCTTGCGATTGATGTCGTATTTACGGCGCATCTGCACACCTATCGCAACCGCGGTCACATCGATCATTTCACAAAAACACCCGACAAGAAAGGTCCGCTCTACATCCTCACGGGCGTTGCGGGCGATGTGCGCTATCCGAATCTCTGGATTGACCACGCCTTTGACGAGGTGACGCTCCCGCAGCCCGAGACGGACAACTATCTCACGATGGATGTCTCGCGGGAGGCGATTGAGGTCGCGTGCTTCCTGCCCGACGGCACGGAGATGGATCGCGTGCGTGTGACGAAGCGATAGTACTTGAAAAGATTTGTATACTGTTGTATAATACCCATAGAAAAAGGTGCTATCGTGTAAACGGTCAGCCCTTGCATAGTTGGAAAGTAAAACCGCCTATAACTTGGCTGCTATGGGGCGGTTTACTTTTTTATCAGTAATACTAGAACGACAAGCAACAAAAGCGTAATATTTGTTTCGTTCATAGTCAATCACCACCCTCTAGGGCTACGATTGACCGTCCACCGAATAGATAGCACCAGTTGCATTATAACACATTGGACAGCCTGTGCGCTGTCTTTTTTTTGTGCAAAAACATCTGTAAACCAGGGTAAAATAAATCGGTTGACAGTAAAACACGAAACGTGTATGATAAAGCAAGTTTATTTCACCGATAAATACGCTTGGAGGTATCTGAACATTATGAAGCTAAGGGAAATGATTCTATGTGGGCTCTTTATTGCGCTTGTTGCCGTCGGGGCATTCGTCCGCATTCCGGTCGGGACGGATGTCTACACGCTACAGTTCCTCTTCACGCTCTTGGCGGGCGTCTTGCTCGGGGCGCGGCTCGGGGCTGTGGCGGTCGGCGTCTATGTGCTCATGGGGCTCGTCGGCATCCCCGTCTTTGCGTCGGGCGGCGGCCCGAGCTACGTCCTGCAGCCGACCTTCGGCTATCTCGTCGGCTTCATCTGTCAGGCGTATCTCACGGGGGCGCTCGTGCGCGGCGGCGAGCCGACCTTCGGGCGCGTGCTCGGCGCGTGCCTCGCGGGCATGGCGGTCGTCTATCTGTTCGGCATTTCCTACTTCTACATCGCGTCGAACTACATCGTCGACGCGCCCATCACGCTGTGGCTCGCGCTCTGGTACTGCGGCATTTTGCAGGTCGTGCCGGACTTTCTGCTGTGCCTCGCCGCCGCATTCATCGGCATTCGCTGCCGCAAGGCGGGACTTTGGCTCTGAGATGCATCGCTCGATGCTGTCTTTGCAAAGGAGAAATCTTTCATGGGAAAAGCATTGTTCATCACGGGAACGGGAACGGACATCGGCAAGACGTATGTGACGGGACTCATCGTCAAGCGCCTGAAGGAGGCGGGACTTTGCGCGGGCTACTACAAGGCGGCGCTGTCGGGCGCTGAGACGAGCGCGGACGGCTCGCTCCTGCCCGGCGATGCGCTTCATGTCGCACGCACGGCGGCTCTGGCAGAAGACGAGGCAATCGTTTCTTATATTTATCGGGATGCCGTCTCGCCGCATCTCGCCGCGAGAATCGAAAATCGTCCGATCGACTTCGGCAAGGTCGAGCGTGATTTTCGCGCGGCGAAGGAGCGCTTCGACTATCTGACGGTCGAGGGCAGCGGCGGCATCATCTGCCCTTTGCGCTGGGACGAGCATGAACACGTCGTGCTCGACGACCTCGCCGTGCGCCTCGGCCTTTCGGCTCTCGTCGTTGCCGATGCGGGACTCGGCACGATCAACGCCGCTGTCCTGACCGCCGAGCACTTGAAGATGCGGGCCATTCCCCTGAAGGGATTCATCTTCAACAACTGGCAGGCGGGAGACGTCATGCAGGAGGACAACAAGAAGATGGTCGAGGAGATGACGGGCGCGCCCGTCGTCGCGTGCGTCGCGAAGGGGGCAGAGGAATTGCCGCTCGCGGCGGCGGCGCTCGCCGCGCTGTACGACTGAACATCCGAAATCATAGAGGGAGAGGATTTCATGCCAACGATTGAAGAACGCGACCTTCGCCATATCTGGCATCCGTGCGCCCAGATGAAGGACTACGAGGAGCTCCTGCCCATGGTCATCGACCATGCGAAGGGCGCATGGCTCTACGATGTGCACGGCAAGGCTTATCTCGACATCGTCAGCTCGTGGTGGGCGAACCTCTTGGGGCACGCGAACGAGAAGATCAATGCGCGCATCAAGGCACAGCTCGACCGCCTGGAGCACGTCATCTTCGCGAACTTCTCGCACCGTCCCGCCATCGAGCTGGCGGAGCGCCTCGCTGCGCTCGTGCCGGCAGGGCTCACGAAGTTCCACTTCAACGACAACGGCTCGTCCGCCGTCGAAGCGGCGCTCAAGATGGCGTTTCAATACTGCCAGCAGACGGGACGCACGAAGAAGACGCGCTTCATGTGCCTTTCTGAGGGCTATCACGGCGAGACGATCGGTGCGCTCTCCGTTGGCTCGATGGATCTTTTCGCCGAGATGTACAAGCCCATGATGATGGACAACATCCACGTCGAAGCGCCCGACTGCTACCGATGTCCTTTTCAAAAGACGCGCGAGACGTGCTCCTGCGAGTGTTTTTCCTATGCGGAAAAGGCGTTCGCCGAGCATGCCGAAGAGTGTGCGGCGATGATCGTCGAGCCGCTTTTGCAGGGCAGCGCGGGCATGCGAATCTACCCGGAGCTTTATCTCAAGAAACTGCGCGCGCTCTGCGACGAGCATGACGTGCTCCTCATTGCCGATGAGATCGCGACGGGCTTCGGCCGGACGGGCAGGCTGTTCGCGACGGAGCGTGCGGGCATCACGCCCGACATCATGTGCCTTTCCAAGGGCTTGACGGGCGGCTACATGCCGATGTCCATCACCGTCGTCAAAGAGAAGATCTACGACGCCTTCTATGCGGACTGGAGCGAAGGGAAGGCGTTCATGCACAGCCACACCTACGCGGGCAACCCGCTCGGCTGTGCGGCGGCGCTCGCCGTGCTCGACATCATGGACGAGGAGAATGTATTGGAGCGCGCGGAGGAGACGGCGGCGTGGCTCACGGAGCGCATGACGGAGGTATTCGGCGCGCATCCAAACGTCGGCGAGATTCGTCACATCGGGCTGATTCACGCTGTGGAACTCGTCGAGGATCGCGCAGAGAAGCGCCCCTTTGACGGGAAACGTCGTCTCGGCTACGCGATCTATCGCCGTGCGCTGAAGAACGGGCTGCTCCTGCGTCCGCTCGGCGATGTCCTCTACTTCAACCCACCGCTGAATATCGGGAGAGACGATCTCGAAATCGCCATCGAGCGCATGAAGCTCTCGATGGACGAAGTTCTCGGCGCATAACATTGCATAAAAAAGACGCATCCGTGCGGGTGCGTCTTTTCATATTCATAACTTTTCCGTTATCCCAAGGCACATATGATTGAACGTCGCGCCGTTCAATGCTATAATGACAGCGTTTGTATTTTGAGCGAGGAGGTGTGGCGATGCCGAT
>CALJPB010000090.1 GCA_937981305.1 uncultured Selenomonas sp. | reverse complement strand
AGGCGGGCGCACAGGGCTTTGCAGATGCGATCCGTCCGAATACGAAGTGCGTCTTTATCGAGACCGTCGGCAACCCGAACGCCGACCTCATCGACATCGAGGCGGTCGCTGCGGCAGCGCACGCGCAGGGCGTGCCTGTCATCATCGACAACACCTTTGCCACGCCCTACCTCCTGCGCCCCATCGAGCACGGCGCGGACATCGTTGTGCACTCCGCGACGAAGTTCCTCGGCGGGCACGGCGCGAGCCTCGGCGGCGTGATCGTAGACGGCGGAAAGTTTGACTGGAAGGCATCGGGACGCTTCCCACACCTCACCGACCCGAACCCGAGCTATCACGGCGTGAGCTTCGTCGATGCGCTCGGCCCCGTCGCATTCGTTGTCTATATCCGCGCTCTCATCCTGCGCGACACGGGCGCGGCAATCGCACCGCAGAGTGCGTTCTACTTCATCCACGGGCTTGAGACGCTGTCCCTGCGTGTCGAGCGTCATGTGGAGAATGCGCTGAAGATCGTGGACTTTCTCGCGAAGCACCCGAAGGTGGCAAAGGTCAATCATCCCTCCCTGCCCAACCATCCCGATCACGAGATCTACAAGCGGTATTTCCCGCACGGCGGCATCTCCATCTTCACGTTCGACATCGTGGGCGGGCGCGAAGCGGCATTCCGCTTTATCGACAAGCTGACCCTGTTCTCGCTGCTGGCGAACGTTGCGGACGTGAAGTCGCTCGTCATCCACCCCGCGACCACCACACATTCGCAGATGAACGAAGCCGAGCTTGCCGCCTCCGGCATCGGCGAGGGGACGGTACGCCTCTCCATCGGCATCGAGCACGTCGACGACCTCATTGCCGACCTCGCGGACGCACTCGCCGCAGTGTGACCCGTTTTTCCGTAAAAAGATACCTCTGTACGAAGGATTCCATCGTGCAGAGGTATCTTTTATGTTATAATGATTCTGTAAGATGATGGGGGGATGGATATGCCGCATCTGCCGCCAGTGAGGAGGAGTGGAGTGTATGAAGACAAATGATACGCCGATTCTGGACTTAATGAAGGACATTAGTAAAGGGAAGATTCAGCTGCCTGACTTTCAGCGGGGCTGGGTGTGGGATGATAACCGTATTCGCGGGCTGATCGCCAGCAGTTGGCGTGATGAGTTGGCTGGGCGGCGGGGCTTTGCCTAAAACCATCGTGGATTCTTATTTCAATCCCATGCGTCTTTTGATGCTCCAATCAAGACGCAGTGCCGCCTACAAGGGCATCATGGCGCTCGTTATGAAAAACCATAGCCGCGATTTTATCAGCGGGCAGGAGATGAACATTGCCCTCTACAAAGACACCGGCATTGACATTCACCACATTTTCCCGAAGAGTTACTGCATCAGCAAGAACTACGCGTATGTGAAATGGGATTCCGTCATCAACAAGACACCGATTTCCTACAGTACCAATCGGGAGATCGGCGGCGCGGCTCCCAGCGTGTACCTTGCACGCATCGAAAAGAAGGTGACGTCGGGGGACTTGCGCGACTACCTTGCCGCTCACTGGATCGACATGGATGATTGTAGGACGGATGACTTTGCACGATTTATCGTCAACCGTGCACGGAAAATCCTCGATGCTATCGAAAAGGCGACGGGAAAGATGATTTCCGGCAGGGCTAGTGATGAGGTGAAACAGGCATTTGGCAATCACCTATAAGGGGGCGGACTCCGCTGCGGTTTCGCCGCACGAATCTTGATGATGGCGCAGGTGGGGCACGCCGAACGTGCTT
>CALJPB010000089.1 GCA_937981305.1 uncultured Selenomonas sp. | reverse complement strand
TAGGTGCGTACTCCTCGCAAACACCTAGGGAAGCACTGATAAATTCAGCACCACCGTCTTAGCACATCTTTTTCGCCCTCTCTTTGTCGACAAATCCTCCACATAGCCCTTGCTATGCGTCCGGTTTGTCTCCTCGACAGGACGAAAAATCTGCACCAACGCGGCGGACTTCATTTTATCAGCGATTCCTTAAAGCCGTATGGCTCAGTAGTTCTGCACAACCTGCTGGAAGAAGGACTGCGGGTGCTCACAGACGGGACACTTCATCGGTGCCTTCGGACTCTCGCAGACATAGCCGCAGTTGAGGCACTGCCAGATGATCTTCTCATCGCGCGCGAACACGGTTCCCTCATCCACCTTCTGCAGGAGGAGTTTGTAGCGGGCATCGTGCTCCTTCTCGATTTTTCCGACGGCATCGAAAAGACGTGCGATCTTGTCAAACCCCTCCTCACGCGCCACGCGCGCGAACTCGGGGTACATGCTCGTCCACTCCTCGTTCTCTCCGGAGGCAGCATCGGCGAGATTTGCCTTCGTATCGCCGACACCGTGCACAAGCTTGAACCAGATCTTTGCGTGTGCCTTCTCATTGACCGCCGTCTCGTTGAAGATGTTGGAAATCTGGACGTAGCCGTCCTTCTTCGCCTGCGACGCGTAGTAGAGATACTTCGTATGCGCCTGCGACTCTCCGGCAAATGCCGCCCAGAGATTCTTCTCGGTCTGTGATCCCTTGAGTTCCATAATGCTCTCCTTTGCTAAAACAAATACACAAAACACATCAACCAATGGGAATGCCGTCCCTCTATGCCTTGCTCAGGAGCACAGACAGCATCCGCTCGGCGTGATGGGTGGAGGAAGCAGACATCTGTTTCCTCCATCGCCAATTATTTTATCAACGTTTTTCCAGAATATCAATGATCTCATCAATGTTTTTCTTGCCGAAGAAGAGGTCTTCTCCGACGATCATGCAGGGAACGCTCATGACACTGTACTTCTCCTTCAGCTCGGGGAAGTAGCGGATGTCATAGATATCCGCGCGTATGTCCGTACGCTCCGCCGCAATGCGCTGTACCGCCGCAACCACGTCGGGACACATCGTACAGGACAGGGACATAAGCACCTTGACATCTGCCGGCGCGGAAATCTGCTCCATCTTTGCTCGTGTCTCGTCGCGCAGTTCCTGCCCAGGTCCCGCAACATTGTAGAGTGCGAGGATGAAAGAGTTGAACTCGTGTCCACCGGGAACCGCGTGGAAGGTGATGCCGCTCGACGTACCGTCACTCTTCAAGATCTCAAGTCCGGGTGCACCGTCCGCATCCTCGCGCACCTCATAGCCAATCTTGTCAGTGAGATCCGCGAACTCGTCCATAAAACCGCGCAGCTCACGCGAGAGGTCACTGTCATCATAATGTCCGACGAGCTTGACGGATGTCTCGAACTTATCAAAGACCGCTGCCAGCTGCTCACGGATCTCGGCAGAGATAAAGTTGGTCTCGTTCCCCTCCGCCTCCGCCTTCTCGATGGAGGTCTTGCGCTGCTCAAAACGCTTCTCATCTACCTCAGCACGAGCAAAGGCGGGGATCTTCAAACGGTCATGCAGTCCGGCAGCATGACGCTCCGCCGCAACTGCCGCAATCGCACCGTCAGAGACTGCGGTCACCACCTGGCGCAACGACTTGATGCAGACATCCCCCGCCGCAAACACGCCCTTGACATTCGTCTCCTTGTCCTCATTCGTGACGACGTACCCCTGCTCGTTCAGCGTGACCTGCTCGCGGAAAAGCCCCGTGTTTGGGATATAGCCGGCAAAGACGAACACACCGAACGTCTCGCCCTCCTCCGCCATATAGTGCTCGACCTTGCCCGTAACCTCGTCGCGGAAGTCCGCATAAGAGATCATTGTCTCACCGCCGACACGCTCCACCACCGTGTTGAACCGTACCTTAATGTTCGGGTAGTTCGCGAGTGCATCGACCGCCGTCTGCGGGGCACGAAACTTATTGCTGCGCACAAGAATTGTAACGGTTTTTCCGTAGCGCGAAAGGAACATACTTTCCTCTACTGCCGCAAGTCCGCCACCGATGACGAAGATGTCCATCCCCGTAAAGAACTCGGCATCGCAGGTCGCGCAGTAGGCAACGCCGCGCCCCTGGAACTTTTTCTCGCCGTAGAAGCCCACCTTGCGCGGGTTTGCGCCCGTCGCGAGGATGACGCTCAGCGCCTCGACCGTGCCCGCCGTCGTCTCAAGTTCCTTGATATCCTGATCGAGCTTCAGACCAATGACCTCTGCCGTGACAAACTCCGCGCCGAATCCGCGCGCCTGCTCCTCCATCTGTGCCGCCAGCTCGGAGCCGCTGACCTTGCCCGTGCCGGGATAGTTCACGACATCGGCGGTGATTGTGATCTGTCCGCCGACCTTCTCCTTTTCGATGACGAGCACCTTGCACTTCGCCCGTGCCAGATAGATGGCGGCAGAGAGTCCCGCAGGACCTCCGCCGACAATGACGGCAT
>CALJPB010000088.1 GCA_937981305.1 uncultured Selenomonas sp. | reverse complement strand
GTCACCTTGTGCGGGCAGCTCGCGAGCTGCAGACAGTGAGGCGTAACGACGAGCAGACGGTTCGCGGGCACACGGATGTGCATACGGTGAAAGAGCAGATTGCTCACGGCGATAAACGAGCCCTCGAGTCTGCGCCGCTTGATGCCGAATACCGCGCCGAGGCGCACCGCCGCAGGAAAGAGCAGATTGATGAGCTCGTACGTCTGCCGCTTCATCCACGGCAAATACGGCAGTCCCGCGATGGCAAGCACCATATTGAAAATCCCGAAGAAGGACAGGAGGACAAGGAGGGTCAGCACGCCCCCGATTACCCACGGCAGGAGCGGCTGAATCCGCTCAAGCCCCGGTACGCCGATGTACCAGATCCCAAAGAGGAGCATCGCCGCAAGCACCGTCACAAGGAGCAGCATACCGATGAAAAGCCGCTTCTTCGGACGCGACGGGAGTGCAATGGTCTTTTTCTCTCCCGCCGTCTTGCCGTTCACCGTCAATATCTGCTCACTCATGGCAAAACCTTCCGCCGACGGGAAGTGTATAACCGTTCAAAAAGGCACGCGTCTCCATCATCTTCTTGCCGGGGGCTTGAATCTCTGTGATTTCCACAGGCTCATCCCCCGTTGCAACAATAAGCCCCGCCTTGCGGTCGGCGGCGACAATCGTCCCTGCGGGCGCACTTGGCGCACCTCCCGAACGGCGCATCGCGCCGATCTTGTAAACCGCGCCGTCAAGGCTCGTCTGCGCATAGGGTACGGGGTTCAATCCGCGCACAAAGGCATCGAGTTCCTGCGCCTTTTTCGACCAGTCCATCGCGACTGTCTCGCGTGTGATGCGTGCGGCATAGCAGGATGCACCCGTCTGCGGCGTGCGCACGAGCGTCCCTGCTGCAAGCCGCTCAAGCGTCTCAACGAGAAGACTTGCCCCCGTTTCCATCAGTGCGTCGTGCAGTGTGCCATACGTCGTGTCCGCATGAATCGGCACTTCTCTCCACAGGAGCATATCGCCCGTATCAAGCCCCGCATCCATCTGCATGGTCGTGATACCCGTCACCGACTCACCTGCCATAATGGCGTGCTGAATCGGTGCCGCTCCACGGTACTTCGGCAGGAGGGATGCGTGCACATTGATGCAGCCGTGGACGGGCACGTCCAGCACCTCCTGCGAGAGGATCTGACCGAATGCGACGACGACCGCCACATCGGGCTTCAAATCTCGAAATGCGGTGACAAACGCCGCATCGCGTGCACGCACGGGCTGAAGCACGGGGATATCATGCGTCACTGCCCATGCCTTCACGGGCGACGGACTGAGCTTCTTCCCCCGTCCACGCGGGCGATCGGGCTGCGTTATGACGGCGACAACCTCCGCGAGATCGGGACGTGCCGCAATCGCCGTGAGCGTCGGCACGGCGAAATCCGGTGTCCCCATAAAGACGACACGCATCCTCGTCACTCCTTTTCCTCCGCCTTGCGCAGACGCACGGCGATGTCGATAAAAAGCCTGCCGTCGAGGTGGTCGCACTCATGCTGAATACAGCGCGCCAAAAGCCCTTCCGCCGTCAGAGACCGCCGCCGGCTGCGCCGATCCGTATACTCCACCGTCACCCGCTCCGCACGCTCCACATCGCCATAGACCTGCGGCACGGAGAGACACCCCTCCGAATCCACCACAGAGCCCTCGCGCATCGTGATAACGGGATTCACAAGTTCAAGCAGCCCATGCTCATCCTGCACATCGATCACCACGATGCGCAGGGCTCTCCCCACCTGCGGTGCGGCAAGCCCTACGCCATCGGCGGAGTACATCGTCTCCGCCATATCGTCGAGCAGCTGGCGATGCCGCTTCGTGAGCCGCTCAATCGGTTCTGCCACCTGTTTTAGGACGGGATCGCCCGCCTTTTTGATTTCCAATATTGCCATAGGTTTTCCTCGTTTATAAGTGCAGATGATAAATCCGCACAGCATTGTCATAGAACACCGCATTCCAATGCTCCTCGGGGATGAGCAGCTTCGTGAATGCAATGTAGTCGTCAAAATTCGCAAGCGGCCAGTCCGTCCCGAACATAAGACGGTCATAGGCGCTTAGATATGCGAGCCAGCCGTGCAGCTGCTCGATGTAGAACTTCTTGCGCGTACAGAATAGCTCAAAATCCTGAATTTTTCCCGCAAGCATCCCCGAGAGATCGGCACTCACATTCGGGTTCTTCTCCATCACGGCGACTGCGTCCGTGAAATACGGTTCGCCAAAATGGCACATGATAAAATGCACCGCACGGAACTTCGTCGCAGCCTCATCCATCACATTCGGGTGCGCGTATTTGAGCAGCGCCTTCTCCGTCGCCGTCAGCCCCGTGTGCACCGCAACGGGCTTTTGATAGCGCGCGGCAAGTTCATAGACGGGCGCAAGCATATCGTCGTAGATATAGAAATAATTGTAGCCCGGATAGAGCTTGATGCCGACACAGCGGTCACTTTGCAGATGTGTTTCCAGAGCGGGCAGGAGTCTTTCAATGCACCCCGCCTCCATCTCCGTCACGCCGTCGCCCCCGATACCCACACAGTAATGAAAGATATCGGGATAGTTCGGATTCGTTTCCTCCACAGGCAGATTGCCCATCACGATGCCGTGGACAATGTTCGACGCACGAAAGTCGCGGCGCAGAGCCTCCTCCGTATTCTCGTGCCCCGCTGCCCGCGCCACGGTATCAAAATACTCCCCTCTACCAAAGTGCAGATGGGCATCAATGATCTTCATGTATATTCACTTTCTAAAAATAACTAAGGAATCACTATCCGTTTAGTTTAACATATCCGTCAATAGTTTTTCGTGATAAATGAGACAATGTTTCACAGCAAATCCATCATCCGATGGGTCTGCGGGATGATGCGGACATCGGGCAGATGACGCAGGGCGATGCGTTGGAGCTCAAGGAGGCGTGCGGGTGTGGGTGCGGTGCAGCCGCCGTAGGGCGTGACGGGTTGGAGGATGAGGAGCGTCGCGGGTGCGATGTCAGCGACAAGGTGCGCCGCATGCTCCACATCCTCTGCGCGTGTCTCTGCCGCGACGACAACCTTGACGTAGACATCTTTCGTGCACGCAATCTCGAGAAAGCGTGCGTGCGCATCCCAAACGGGCGCGGACAGGACATCGGGCAGTTTCAGATCCATGCTGATGTGCGAAATACAGTCAATGCACTCTGCAAGAGCTCTGTCGAGCGTTCCGTTTGTTTCCAGAAAAACAGGTAGGTCGATATGTGCCGCAAGCTCCTTGATAAAGGGAACATGGAGCAGCGGCTCGCCGCCTGTAATACTGAGCGAGTGATGCGGGACATCGCCCGCAAGATGCGCGACGATCTCCGCCACCTGTTCCACCGAAAGAGGATTTTCGTATGAAACGAGCTCATGCGTACCCGCCCGCTCCTCGACCATGCAGGTGGGATGCCGACCGATCTCGTTCTCTGTATCGCAGTAAGTGCAGTCGAGGTTGCAGCCCTCAAGCCGCACGAAGATCTGACGGCAGCCGACATACTTCCCCTCCCCCTGTATAGAGGAAAAGATCTCGATGATGTTCTCGCACATATCAGTTCTTTGTATAGGTCACGGAGGACTTCGGCGATTCCCAGACGGTCAGCGCAGTCAGCTCCGCAGGGGATGCCTGAACCTCTGTGTGCGCCGCAAGCCTCTCGAAGATAATGCGCGCAAGATTCTCCGCCGTAGGATTTACCCCCTCGTTAAACGGCGGAAAATCGTTCAGATAGTAGTGGTCAAAACCATCCAATATTTCGGCAAGTGCTTTCTTTGCAACCTTAAAGTCAATCAACATACCGAGTTCATCGAGCTGCGTTCCCTGAAACGTTGCCTCAACCACCCAGTTGTGCCCATGCAGACGGTCGCATTTGCCGGGATAGTTCACGACGCGGTGCGCCGCCTCGAATGCGCCTTCGACGCGTAATGTATACATAGTGTTCTCCTTTTATGGAAAAGGCTGCCGCACTTATGCAGCAGCCTTTTGTTATTTCACGTCGCTCATGACCTCATCCATGCTCATGGCACGCGTATGCTTCGTATGACTCCACTCGTGTTCGTTGCGGTGGATGAATCCG
>CALJPB010000087.1 GCA_937981305.1 uncultured Selenomonas sp. | reverse complement strand
CCCCCGCCCCGCGCGACCTGCCGTGGCGCGACGAACCGACACCGTATCACGTCTGGATCTCGGAGATCATGCTCCAACAGACGCGTGCCGCCGTTGTACGCGGCTACTATCTGCGCTTCCTCGATGCGCTGCCGAGCGTCCGCGATCTTGCCGCCGTGGATGATGATGCGCTCATGAAACTCTGGCAGGGGCTCGGATACTACAGCCGCGCCCGCAACCTCAAGCGTGCGGCAGAGGTCATCGTTCGCGAACATGAAGGACAGCTGCCAAAGGACTTTGACGCGCTGCTCGCCCTCCCCGGCATCGGACGCTATACGGCGAGCGCGATCGCTTCCTTTGCCTATGGAGAGCCGCGGCCTGCCGTCGATGGCAACTTCCTGCGCGTCGCCGCACGCGTTACCGCGAATCTCATCGACATTGCAAAGGACACATCGAAGCGCGCACTTGAGGCGGCACTTGCCCCCTCCTACCCGAGTGGACGCGAGGCGGGACTCCTCAACGAGGCATTCATGGATCTCGGCGCGACCATCTGTCTCCCGAACGGTGCACCGCTCTGCCACACCTGCCCTGCCGCGCAGCTCTGTCTCGCACATGATCGCGGCACGGAACAGGATTATCCCGTCAAGACTGCGCTCAAAGCACGCCGCAAGGAACGGCGAACCGTTCTCCTTCTCTCCTGCGGCGAAAAAATCGCCATACGAAAAAGACCCGCGCGGGGACTCCTCGCAGGTCTTTGGGAATATCCGAACATCGACAAAAAGCTAAACAAACGTGCCGTACGCGAACATCTCGAAGAAAAGGGATTCCACATTCTCGACATCGCGCCGCTCCCGTCCGCGCGTCATATTTTCTCACACATCGAATGGGATCTGACGGGCTGGGCGGTCACAGTCGCCGACGCGAACGAGCCGCCGCTGATGGCAGCGGAGGACAATGACGCAGCCCCTTCCGCCCTTCTCTGGGTACGCCACGCAGAGCTCGCAGATACCTACAGCATCCCCGCCGCATTTGGCTATTTCACGCCGCAATAACAGACAGCCCGCCAAGATGCCAATGCATCCTGACGGGCTGTCATTCTATCCTATATTATATTACACAGCTTTGCCAAGTTCACGCGACTGCGTACGCATGACGGTATTGAGATCGGGAACGGCGTTTTTTGCCGTCGAGGCGCGTTCCTTCTCCCGCTCTTTCGCAATCAGATTGCGCAGCATTTGCATATGCGGGTGACTCTCCAGCTCCGGTGTCGGCTTGCCCGAGAGAGCCGCCGCCATCTGCGGGGGCATCCCGTCAGGGAACATCGCCTCGAGCATGGAGCGCACGGATTTCGGAATCATGTCCTGCAGGGCGACATTCTCCTTGCGGAGCTTCACCTCGTCCTCCTGCGTGAGCGCATACGCCTCGAGAAAGCCCTGGATGAGGTTGTCGTGCCAGAACTCACCTGCAAGCGTCAAACGGAACCCCGTCGCCGTACGCGCAACGAGACCGTTCTCCGCCCACGCAGCGAGGAGCGGCTCGAGTTCGGTGAGAAGATCGACACCGTACTTCTTCTCGAAGAACGGCGCATACAGGTAGCCATGCTCGATCTGATCGCCGATCTCACTGTGCATACGGTGCTCATCTGCCTGCTCGCCCATGAACTGGAACGGCTTGGCCCCCTCCTCCACCATCTTCTCATACGGTGCAAGCGCACCGTGGTTGCGCCACATCATCTGACCGATGAAGCCGCCCGCCCCCGAGCCGAACGCGAGAACGTCGTTGCCGCGCTTGGCGAGCGTGTTATAGATGCTGCGCTCGCGATGATCCGTCGTCCAATGCGTTGTGTCGATACGCCGTGCCATCGGATACTCCGCGACAATCTCAAGCCCCCGCTTGAAATACTCCGCCTGTTCCTCCGTTGTCGGGAGCATCGGCAAATCGCCCGAGTCGATGCGCCGTGCCAGTTCGCTGCCCGGAAACACATTGAGCTGGTAGAGATCGCCGCCCGCAATGCCAAGCTCGAACTGCGTGCGCACATCGTTCTCCCAGACCTCCATCGACTGATAGGGCAGACCGTAGATGAGGTCTGCGATGACGACAGCCCCCTGCTTCTCCACCATGCGGCGCAGCGTTGCGATCACCGTTTCGCGGTCGTCGATGCGCCCGATTGCCTGACGGACGCGCGTATCAAAAGACTGCACGCCGAGGGAGAACCGGTTGATGCCCGCATTCATCGCCGCCTCGACCTTGCTCTCCGAGAGATCATGGATGCGCCCCTCAAGCGTGATCTCGCAGTCGCTCGTCAGCGGCAGACGCTCGCGCACCGTACGCACGAGCCGTGCGAGATCTGCATCGCTGAGTGCCGTCGGCGTACCGCCGCCGAAGAACACCGCTTGAAACGGCGCACCCGTCACATAAGGGGTATCTGCCGCCGCCTCGATCTCGTCGATGAGGACGTCGACATAGTGATGCACCGCCTCCTCACGCGTGAAATTCTGGAAGAAGCCGCAGTAGCTGCATTTCTTGTCACAGAACGGGATGTGGATGTAGACCGCACGCTCATCAGCAGGATCGGGGGTCTGCGCCATCAGCTCCGCCCAGATCTGCACCTGCTCCGCCTTGTCCCCGATCATGCGCTTGCCGCCCGCACCCGGATGCACCACACGCTTTTTCGTAAAGGCGCAACCAAGCGGGTTCTCCGACTTCGTACCGAGCAGCCAGCCGCGCGCTTCCTCCGAGAGTGCCGCGAGTTTCGTTTCAAACGTATTCATGCAAGTGCCTCCTTTGCCGCCGCAATCACCTTTGCAAAGTCCTCCGCATCGGGATGACTTGCCGCTGCCTCATAGCGTACCGCATTCTCAGCGGTAAACGCGTGCACATTGTCCTTCGGCATACTCTTGAACATTTCAATGAGCATCGGATCAATCGCCCCCTGCACTAGGATCGCGCCCAAAATTTCATTGGACGGATCAAAGAGTGCGCGAATGTTCGCGATACACTTCGCGCAGTGCTCCGAATCCGGCTCCGCGCCGAGCGTGCCGTAGAGGAAAACGCGCCGTCCGCGCAGACTCTCGATGTACTTCTTCGCCGCAGCATCCGCCGTCCCGCGGTCGATCCATGTGCCGATGCAGAGCGCCGCCCCATCGGGCACTGCCGACGTATCCTTGACGCTGTGGCAGGACGCGTCGAGTGCCTCCGCCAGATGCTCCGCGACCTTTTTCGTATTCCCCGTACGCGAGGAGTAGATCACAGCTATATCGTTTCCCATAAGAATACACTCCTATATTTCAACGTGAATATTTTTGTTCTTTGATTCATGTATATAATATAACAAGTCTCCTAAAAAATCAAGTGTATTTTGTAAAAATCATAAATAATAATTATGAATCAAATTCATAATTTCATTTCAATACAGAGACATTATAGGGATACATATTCGTTCTCAACTATATTCTCAATTATATCAAGGTATTGATAATATAGTTATTCATATTTTCTTCAGAAATCAATTCTAGTGTATTTTTGTATTTTATAGCAGTATAGTTCATAATCATATTTTATATATAATTTTTAACTATGTTTATTCCAATAAAAAAACACCGCCGAAGCGGTGTTTTTCTTACAGAATCAGTGTGCGTGATGTCCGCAGTGTCCACCATGCGCATGGTGTCCGCCATGTCCCTCATGTCCACAGCCGTGCCCATGCTCATGCTCCTCATGACCGCAGCCATGCCCGTGCGCATGATCCTTGCCGTGCTGATGCTGGTGGCGATGCGTACACTTGCCCTCATCTGCGCTGCGCTCAAGCGTCCCTGCGAGATGCTGTGTGACACATTCATCCGCATTCCCCTTCACGCCGGATACGAGTTCAATGCCCGCCTCCGCGAGAGCCGTCTGTGCGCCCGCGCCGATGCCGCCGCAGATCACAACGTCCGCTTTCGCACTGTGGAGGAAACTCGCGAGTGCGCCATGCCCCTCGCCGACCGTGTCCACAATCTCCGAGGACTGTACCGTGCCGTTCTCGACATCATAGAACTTAAACTGTTTTGCCCTGCCGAAGTGCTGCTCAATCTTCTCATTTTCATAAGGTACTGCGATTCTCATTGTATGCTCTCCTTTATCCTGAATCCCGAGGACTGTCGGATGTTCGATCCGATATGCGCCGCCCGCAATGCGGATGCGCTTCCCGCAGATGATTGCCTCCGCGAGCTTGTAGCGCGCCGCCTCGTAGATGCTCGTCACCGTCGCACGGGACACGCCCATCGCGGCGGCACATTCCTCCTGCGTCTGTCGCCCATAGTCGATCTGACGGATCGTCTCGAGCTCATCCAGCTGGAGGACAACGGACTCCTCCGTCTCCTCTTCCGCATCCTCCGGCGCAAAACTCCAAAAATCCGGATAAGCACCGAT
>CALJPB010000086.1 GCA_937981305.1 uncultured Selenomonas sp. | reverse complement strand
GGCCCTCCGTATCCGTCCGCACGATCTTGTCGCCGGAGCGGTCTTTGCTCGGGCGGCGCATGGTGGCAAAGAAGATGGGGTAGTCCTCGCGTTTCGGGCAGAGGTTGTCATCCCATTTCTGCACGAAGAGGACGGAGGTTTTTGTGCCTGTGTGCGGCTTGAATACGTTGCCATGCAGTCCGACGACGGCGAGTATACGGCAGCGTGCCGCGATGAAGTCGCGGATGTACGCATCGCTCACGTTGTTGAACCGTCCCTGCGGGAGAACGATCGCCATGCGTCCGCCGGGTTTCAGAAAGGAGAGGTTGCGCTCGATGAAGAGGATGTCTCTGCCGACCTTGTTCTGGTATTTTCCCTTCTTCGTTTTGCCCAGTTCGTATTTGGCGATGATGCGGCTCTCCTTGATGTCGCCCGCGAACGGCGGGTTCGCCATGACGATATCAAAGAGGAAGTCGCGGTTCTCGTTTTTCGCAGCACGCAGCCCGCGCAGTCCCTTCCACCCCTCATGATAGGCATCCTGCCACTCCTCCTCGCGTGTGACGCTGTCCCACTGCTCATAGTCTAGGGTGTTGAGGTGCATGACGTTCGTGCGGCCGTCGCCCGCGATGAGGTTGAGTGTTCGTGCGACGCGCACTGCCTTTTCGTCAAAGTCGATGGCAAAGACGTTCCTGCGGACGTAGTCCTCGCACGCGGCAGGTTTTTTCTCCGCCGTAAAGAGGTGGCTCTGCGCGATGCCCCGCTCCGCGAGGATTTTTTTCCACACGTAGAAGATGGTATGCACGGGGAAGCCGCAGGAGCCGGCGGCGGTGTCGATCATGGTTTCGTGCGCGGTGGGGTTCAGCATACGGACGCACATGTCGATGACGTAACGCGGGGTGAAGAACTGTCCCTTTTCGCCCTTCTGCGATTTGCTCATGAGGTATTCGAATGCGTCGTCGACGACGTCCAGATTGGAGTTGAACAGTTTTACATCCTGCAGGGAGGAGACGCAGACGGCGAGGTGAGACGGTGTGAGGGTGATGACGGCATCGGCGGGGAATACGCCGGGCCACTGGTGCTTTGCCTTTTCAAAGAGGCTTTGGATGCTTTTTTTGAGGTCGGTATCGGTGTCGCCATAGTTGCGGAACTCCAGGGTACGGCTGTGATCCCTGCCGCTCTCCATTTCGTCGTAGAGCTTCGTGTAGATGAGTTTGAATACTTCCTCGAAGACATCGACGCCCGCGTTTGCGAGTACCTCGTCCTCCATTTCCTCGATCAGACCCTTGAGCGATTTTTTCTCGGTAACGAGTTTGTCCTTCTGTACGAGGTGCTCGATCGTCCAACGCTCGGTGAGGATGTCCTTCAGCTTTTGATGGGCGCACGGGATGTTCGGGATGTCCTCGAAGTAGTTCGGGTCTTTGCGGTGGTAGTAGGAGATCTGCTGTCCGTTCGTCCAGACACCCATGGTCGCGCCCGTGGCGTTGCAGTAGGATTTGAGCTGCTCTTTGCCCTCGGAGAGTTTCGGCTTTTTGACTTCGATGATGATGTACTCTGCGTTCGGCTGTGCCTTCTCAAACAGGACGATGTCGGCGCGTTTGACCTCGCGCCCAAAATGGATGGGATGCTCCAGCCGCATATCCTCGGGTGCGTAGCCGTAAGTGCGGATGAGCATATCGATGCAGAGCTGGCGCACCGCCTCCTCAGGGGTGAGTTTGATGCTCTTGCGGCGAACGAGGCAGTCAACATAGGGGGTGTCCGCGCCCTTGGTCTTCTTCATCGTGATGCGTGCATCGAGTGCAGCGATTGCCTCCGCGTCAAAGAGTGTCGCGCTGTGTGCGCCGGTCTGAAAGAGTTCGTTGATGATGCTCATGTCTGTCTCCTGCTCTCTGTGTTGATCTGCTGAAGAAATCGCTGATAAAATGAAGTCCGATAGGGGTACAGATTTTGTCCTGTCAAGGAGACACCCCCAACGCTTGCCGAAGCTATGTGGAGGATTCTAGGGCACAGTGCGGGCAAAAAAGATGCGTC
>CALJPB010000085.1 GCA_937981305.1 uncultured Selenomonas sp. | reverse complement strand
ATCAGTACATTTCGTGCACCGTGCAGCTCTTTCACCGCAATCGGGCGCAGGGAGCTCATCGTAAACGACTTGCGGCTCACCACATACTTTTGCAGCAGGAAGATCGTCGAAGTGATGACGACCATGATTGCCGCCATCGCCGCCGCGAAGTTCGCCTGATCGCCGACCTCATTGATGAACTCCGAGTAGATCATGACGGGCATGACGTTGAACCCCTCACCGATCAGCATCGGCGTACCGAAGTCCGCCATCGCGTTCATGAATACCATGAGCGCCCCCGCGAGGATCGTCGGCGTGATGAGCGGTACAATGACCGTCACCACCTTGCGGACACCGCTGCACCCGAGGCTTTCCGCCGCCTCGATCAGTGCAGAGTCGATGTTCTTCATCGCCCCCGCCGCATAGAGGTAGATGAACGGATAGAGTTTGAGTGTCAGCACAAGCAGAATCCCCGTAAATCCGTAGATCGACGGAAATTCATACTGAAACGTATTTTGAAGCCACTGCGTCAGGATGCCGCTGCGCCCACCGATGAGAATCCACGAGTACGCACCGATGAACGGCGGTGAGAGCAGTGAGATGATGATGCAGATCTCAAGTGCACTCTTGAAGCGGATGCGATAGAGCGTCATGAAGTATGCGAGTGCCGTGCCGATGATGATGGCAAGCACCGTCACACACGCCGTCACGCTGAAGCTGTTGATCATCGACTGATAGTAGTACTTCCGCTCAAAAAAATGCTTGAAATGCTCAAGGGAAAACGCTCCCGTCATCGAGTCCTGAAACGCCGAGGCAAAGAGCGAAAAGAGCGGATAGATGAGAAAAAGACCGAACACCGCAATGGACAGAACCGTGATGCCCGTCCAGAAATCCCAGCGCAGATTCAGCTTACTCATAGCGCACCACATCCTTCAGGATATTGCGCGAACCATCTGCGGTAAAGACATTGACCTTCAGCGCGTTTGGGCGCAGATGCACCGTGTCCCCCACCGCAAGCTGCTGTATCGCGTGCCCAAGATCCTGCGAGAACTCAAGCGATGCCTGATTCGGGAGAATCATCTCCGCACCAAAGTCCAGACTGTAGTTGATGTACTTGCCGAGGAACACCTTCGTCTTTACCTTGCATGGCAGACCATCCGCCTGAATTGACAGTTCCTCGGGACGCACGGAGATCACGACCTCCATGCCGTCCTCTGCTTCCTCTCCGAGATTCGCCATCGGCAGCTCGTAGCCGTTTTGAAAGACGACGCTCATCGCTGCGCCCGATTTCTTTACCCGCCCATGAAACAGGTTGGAGTGTCCGATGAAGGTCGAAACGAAGATATTCCACGGGCGTTCGTAGATCGTCTGCGGCTGCGCCGTCTGCTGGATCTCGCCCTTGTTCATGACGGCGATGCGGTCGGAGATCGAAAGTGCCTCCTCCTGATCGTGCGTGACGTAAACCGTTGTGATACCGACCTTCTTCTGCACCTCGCGGATCGCGGAGCGCATCTCAATGCGCAGCTTTGCGTCGAGATTGGAGAGCGGTTCGTCCATCAGCAGCACGCTCGGATGAATGACAATCGCGCGTGCAAGGGCGACGCGCTGCTGCTGTCCGCCCGAGAGGCGTTCCGGCAGACGATCCTGATAGTCCGTGATCTGCACCACATCGAGAATACGGTCGACCTTCTCCTTCATCTCCGCTTTCGGCACATCGCGCAGCTTCAGCCCGTACTCCACATTCTGCCGTACCGTCAGATGCGGGAAGATTGCGTAGCTCTGAAACACCATGCCGATGTTTCGCTTGTGTGCGGGAATGTCGTTGATCCGCTGGTCATTGAAGCGAATGTCGCCCCCCTCAATGCTGTTGAAGCCCGCAATCATGCGCAGAAGCGTTGTCTTGCCGCAGCCCGACGGACCGAGCAGGGTAAAGAATTCTCCGTTCCGGATGTTCTCTGTGATCCCCGGGATGATCGTGAGATCGCCATATTTCTTCACAGCGTTCTCAATGTGAATCGCTACACTCATAGAATCTCCTCCAAATTTTAGCAGCATCGAATCCTTTCGCTCTTTATTCGTCTGATTATTTATAGTATACAAAAAGAAGCAGCAAAATAATATCCACAAATCTGCAAAAATATCCGAAAAACTGAACTACCACAAAAACAAAACCTCCCATCACAGGAACGATCCTGCAACGAGAGATTTCGAGTCTTTCATATTGATGTTATGGAATTTTTTACGTGCAAAGGAAATATGATCTATCCGTGCGATGCTCCTAAGCAAACCCTAGTGGAGCAAGCGGAGAAAAGCGTTCG
>CALJPB010000084.1 GCA_937981305.1 uncultured Selenomonas sp. | reverse complement strand
GCACTGTCCGCGTGCGTGTCCGCGTGCGCGGAAGATGAGCAGCAGGGCAAAGATGACGATGTCGAGCTGCCCCTCCCAGACCTCCGCCGGCCAGAGCGGCTGCGCACCGTAGGTGTGGTGCGCGAGTGTGGTGTCGGGGTAGAGGATGCCGTAGCTGCTGCCCGTCGGTGCGCCGAAGGCATCCCCGTTAAGGAGGTTTGCGCAGCGGCCGAGTGCCTGTCCGAGGACAATCGCAGGTGCGGCAATGTCCATAAAGTGGATGGTGTCGAGCTTGTGCTTTCGGCTGTAGAGGATGCCGACGAGCACACCGAGAAAGACACCGCCCTGGATCGCCATGCCGCCCTGCCAGACATTCAGAATCTCGGTCAGGTGGTGCTGGTAGTAGTCCCAGTCGAAGAAGAACACGTCCCAGAGCCGTGCGCCGAGGAGTCCCGCGATGCCGCAGTAGATGCCGAGATCGGGGACGTGCTTTTCGTAGCCGCGTCCGTCCGCCTTTGCGAGAAAGTAGCCGACACCCGTCGCGAGCAGGATGGAAAGGGAGATGACGACACCGTACGAGCGGATGGGGAAGTCTCCGATGTAGAAGAGATATTGATGCAAGAGATGCCGCCGATCTATTCCGCTTCAAAAAGCGGAAGTGCCTCAAGGAAGATGATGTCCGTGCGCTTTGCCGCATCGCCCTCGGCAAGCACGGCAGCCTGTCCGACGACGTGTGCGCCCGCCTTTTCGGCGAGATTGCTAAGTGCCGTCATGGAGCCGCCCGTGCTGATGACATCGTCGAGGAGGAGTACCTTGCGTCCTGCGATGCGGTCGATATCGGAACGCATGAGGTAGAGACGCTGCTTGCCCATTGTCGTAATCGATTCATCCTCGACCCAGATAGGATCTTCCATGTATGCCTTGACAGATTTTCGTGCTGTGATGTAGTAGGGCATTCCAATCTGCCGTGCAAGCTCCGCTGCGAGGGGGATCCCCTTCGTCTCGGCGGTCATGATGATCTCTGCTTCGGCGGGAACTTTTTTTGCGAGTTCACGCGCACAGCTTTCGCAGAGTTCGACATCGCCGAGCATGACGAAGCCGGCAATTGCAAGACTGTCGCTCAGGTTGAGGATGGGGAGACTGCGTTTGCAGCCCGCGACGGTGAGATCGTAGAATCGTTTTGCCATAATGCACCTAGAGTCCTTTCTCCGTGAGGACGAGCTCTACGGCGTTCAGTACGTCGTTGATATTGTCCTCGGTGATGATGAGCGGCGGCTGAAACGCCATGACGTTGCGTCCGATGCCGTTCTTGCCGACGATAAAGCCGCGGTTCTTCAACTCTTCGAGCACGGCATCCAGTTCGGCGGCGGCAGGGGATTTGTCCGCGTGGACGAACTCCGCGCCGACCATCAGTCCGAGCCCGCGCACGTCGCCGATGATGGGGTGACGTTTCTGGATTTCCCGCAGTCCTGTGCGCAGCTGCGCTCCACGCCGTTCGGCGTTCCCGATGAGATCGTGTTCCTCGATGTAGCGGATGACATGAAGGCCTGCCGTTGTGGAGACGGGGTTGCCGCCGAGTGTCGATGCGCCGGGCTTTGTGTAGGTGTTTGCGACCTCGGGGGTTGCGATGAATGCGCTGATGGGGGCACCGTTGCCGAGTGCCTTTGCCATCGTCATAATGTCTGGGGAGACACCGAAATGCTCAATGGCAAACATCTTGCCCGTGCGTGCAAAGCCCGTCTGTACCTCGTCCGCGATGAAGAGTACGCCGTAGTG
>CALJPB010000083.1 GCA_937981305.1 uncultured Selenomonas sp. | reverse complement strand
TATTCTACAACAGGAGGGATTTTTCTTCCTTGTCCGTTATCTAGGGTGCTGTCCAAATTGCAGGAGGTATTTCGCGCTTCTCAGGAAAAACAAATCACATCGCCTACCATGAAGCGCGGCACGCCCTCGCCCTTCACCATGATCTGTCCGGGCTGTTCGACCACGTCCTTGCCCGTAAAGACGATGGTGCAGTGCCCGTGTTCGCGCAGGGTCTTCATCGCCTCTGCGCCGACTGCCGTCACCGTATAGCTGCGGTCGGCGAGAGATACCTTGTCGCCCGGAACGATGTCTGCCGAAGGGGTTGCCTTTGTGTGCGCGACCACCATGTTCTCGTACTCATACGGCACATCCTTGTCAAAGAGGATGACCGACTCGCGTGTCTGCATAAAGGGGAGCACAAAGTCCCCGATTGCCGTCACTGTCACTTCATATTTCATCGCTGTTTCCTCCATTTTTAAACGCACCGCACACTCATGCAATGATTGCTTCGAGAATCAGAACGCCCGCAAGACCCATGACGGAGATGATGGTCTCGAGCGCACACCATGTCCGCACGGTCTCCTTGACCGTGAGCCCAAAGAACTCCTTGAAGAGCCAGAAGCCCGGATCGTTCGGCGGCGAGATGATGAGGCTGCCCGCGCCCGTCGCGATCACCATAAGCTCGGGGCTGACACCCGTGAGCGCAACCACAGGTGCTGCAATGCCGCCCGCCGTGAGTGCCGCGACTGTCGCACTGCCGCACGCAATGCGGATGACCGCCGCAATCGACCATGCGAGGACGAGCGGTGAGAGGTCGGAGCCCATCAGCAGCTCGCCGATGTAGCGGCCGACGCCGCTGTCGATGAGGATCTGCTTGAGCGCGCCGCCGCCGCCCACGATGAGGAGGATCATCGCAATGGCGAGAATGGCGGACTCGGCGATTTTCATGATCTCGGGGATGCTCTTGCCGCGCGCGATACCGAACGTGTAGAATGCGATGAAGATGGAGATCGTGAGTGCCATATCCGGCGAGCCGAGGAAGACGAGAATCGCACGCAGGTGCGAGTCCGCCGCCAGGGTGAGCTTGCCGATGGCGGACGCTGCCATGAGGACGACAGGGACGAGTGCCGTGAATACACTCACGCCGAAGCTCGGCATCTCCTCATCCGTGAACACCTTCGGATTGTAGAGCCCCTCCGGAATCGCAGGGTTGAGATCCTTGACGAAATTGTAGAAAAGAGGACCCGCGACAATTGCCGTCGGAATGGCGAGGATTGCGCCGTAGACAAGCGTCAAGCCAATGTCTGCATTGTAGATGACCGAGATCGCCGTCGGTCCCGGATGCGGGGGCAGGAAACCGTGTGTCACGGAGAGTGCCGCCGCCATCGGAATCCCGACCTCGAGGAGACGGATCTGCGCCGATGCTGCGATCGTGAAGACGAGCGGGATGAGGAGGACAAAGCCGATCTCATAGAAGAGCGCGATACCGACGATGAAGCCCGTGAGGCAGACCGCCCACTTGACCTTTTCCCGACCGAACATATGGATGAGCGTCATTGCGATGCGCTGTGCGCCGCCGCTCTCCGCCATCAGTTTGCCGAGAATTGCACCGAACGAAACGACAATGGCAAGCCCGCCGAGCGTTCCGCCAAGCCCCTTCTGGATCACAGGGATGATCTGCCCGACGGGCAGCCCCTCTGCGTAGCCGATCAGCCCTGCGACGATGAGCAGCGAGATGAAACTGTTCAGCTTCACGCGAACGATGAGGAAGAACAGCAGCAGGATGCCCACAGCTAGAATAATCAGCGGCATAGGATTCCTCTCCTTTCCTTGCGGCACAGCCGCATGACGCATGGAAAACAACATTTCTCTTTACAAATGATTTATATATATCATTTTATGGTTTGATTATAGCTCACAATCTTTCTTTTGTAAATAGTATTTCATTATAAATTTTATTTTTGTTTTCAATATGTCATTTTAAAATAAAAAGGCGCGGCTGCACGAAGTTTTGCTTCGTACAGCCGCCCCCAAGGTGTTGTCCCTCTTATTTTTCGTAATGCTCCTGCCATTCGTGGTGGAACGATCCGCTCTTGTCCGTGCGCTCAAAGGTGTGCGCGCCGAAGTAGTCGCGCTGCGCCTGGATGAGGTTCGCGCCGAGCTGCCCGCTGCGCAGTGCGTCGATGTACTGCATGGCGGCAGAGAACGCTGAGATGGGTACGCCGCGCTGCACACCGAGGCAGACGATGCTGCGCAGGCTCTCCATGTTTCGATTGATCGAGGAGAGGAAGAAGTCATCAAACATGAGGTTCTTCAACTCCGGATCACGCGCATAGGCATCCGTAATGCGCTGCAAAAACTCCGCCTGAATGATGCAGCCCGCGCGGAAGATGGACGCAATCTTTCCAAAGTCGAGCGACCAGCCGAACTCCTCTTTGGCGGCACTGTAGAGGGAGAAGCCCTGTGCGTAGGCGACAATCTTCGCCGTATAGAGGCTGCGCCGCACGGCCTCGATAAAGTCCGCCTCTGCCGTCATGTCCGCCGCTGCAGGCGCACGCATCACCGCAGACGCATGGGCACGCTCCTCGGTAAGGTTCGACAGTACACGCGCATTGCACGCCGCCGAGATCATGGAGAGATCGACACCGCGCTGCAGTGCCTCGAGGCTCGTCCAACGTCCCGTCCCCTTCTGCCCCGCGCGGTCGACGATGAGGTCGACGAGTGCCCTGCCCGTCTCCGCGTCCTGCTCGGCAAAGATGTCCGCCGTGATGCCGATGAGATAGCTCCTCAGCTCCCCCGTGTTCCACGCGTGGAAGATCGCGCCGATGCGCTCGTTCGAGAGTCCGCCGACGTGCTTCAGGATGAGATAGGTCTCGGCGATCAGCTGCATATCCGCATACTCGATGCCGTTGTGTACCATCTTGACATAGTGCCCCGCACCATCCTCGCCGATGTAGGTACAGCACGGCTCCTCCCCCGCACGCGCAGCGATGCCCTCGAGGATGGGACGTACCGCCTCGTACGCCGCGCGGTCGCCGCCGGGCATGATGGCGGGACCTCTGCGTGCGCCCTTCTCGCCGCCCGAGACGCCCACGCCGAAGTAGCAGATCCCCTGCTCCTTCAGTGCGTCGTGACGGCGGCGCGTGTCCTCATAGAACGAGTTCCCGCCGTCGAGGATAATATCGCCCTTCTCCAAGAGCGGCACGAGCGTCTCAATCGCCCAGTCCACGGGCGCACCCGCCGCAATCATCACGAAGACGCGGCGCGGCTTCTTCAGGGAATCGATAAACGCCTTGAGATCATAGAACGCATGAAAGTTCGCGGGCGGATTGCGCTTTTCCGCCGCCTCGGTCATATCGTCGGTGCGGTTCCACCCCGCCACCTGAAAGCCGTGATCCGCCATGTTGAACGCGAGATTGCTCCCCATGACCCCCATGCCGATCACGCCGATGTCCATTGTTCCGTTCTTCATCCGATCTTCCTCCCTCAACGCCCTGCCTGATATGCCGCGATCTCGGCAAATTCTTTTTGTAAGTTTCGGTAAAGCCGTCCACTGATATCCGCGAGCTGCGCATAGGTCTTGTGATTTTCCTCGTCGGGCGTGTAGACCTTCTTTGCGTGCACAAGAGCTGCCGTATCCGCAATCCCTTTCATTTCACCCGCAGAGATAAAGCCCAGCACCGCCGCGCCGTAGGCTGCGCCCTCACTGTTGCTCGGAAGGACAAGCGGCTCGCCGAGCACGTCCGCGAGGATCTGCATCCAGAGCGGCGACTTCGTAAAGCTGCCGCTCATACGGATGTCACGCACCGCACCGAACCCCTGCAGGGCATCAAAGACGCTGTGCATCCCGTAGCAGATGCCCTCCATGACGGCGCGGATCATGTGCGAACGGCTGTGATTCAGCGAGAGACCGAAGAACATCCCGCGCAGATCGGAGTTCCAGTACGGCGCACGCTCGCCCGTGAAGAACGGCAGGAGGATAAGCCCGTCCGAGCCTGCGGGAATCTTCGCCGCCTTCATCGTCATAAGGTCGTAGGCATCCACGTCCAGTGCCGCCATCTGTGCCTCGCTGAAATGGCAGATCTTGTCGCGCATCCAGCGCAGGATCATGCCGCCGTTGTTGATCGCACCGCCCGCAACCCAGAGGCCGTCCACCAGATTATAACACCATGTGCGCATTGCGTCATCCGTGCGCGGCTCACCGACGAGCATCCGCACAGCACCGCTCGTGCCGATGGTCGCGCTCAGCTGTCCCGCCGCGACCGCACCGATGCCGACATTGACGAGCACGCCGTCCGTCGCCCCGATCACAACGGGCAGACCTGCCGTGAGGTGCATCCGCTCCGCCGCAGCCGTCGTCAGCGGGCGCATCTCCGTCGTCGAGACGACGGGCGGCAGCATCTCCTCTGTGATCCCGATAAAGTTCAGAATCTCCGCATCCCACGCAAGCTGATGTGCATTGTAGAGCGCCGTCGTGCTCGCCGTCGAGCGGTCGATGAGGAACTCCCCCGTAAACGCGTGAAAGAGATGATCCTTGATCGAGCCGATGAACTTCGTACGCGCAAAGAGTTCGGGGCGATTCTGCTTCAGCCAGAGAATCTTCGCCAGCGGATAACAGGCATGCATGGGGCAGCCCGTACGCTCGTAGAACGCGCGGCAGAGCGCAGGCTCGTTTTCTTTCAGCTCCCGCACAATGCCCGCGCTGCGGCTGTCCGCCCATGTCTGCATATCCGCAAGCGGCTCTTTCGCCGCATCGAGCGGAATCAGGCTGTGCATGACCGTACTGAGTGCAATGCCGGATGGTATTCGCCCCTGATGGCGCAGCGCATCCGCCACCTTGCGTACCACCTGCTCCGTCGCCGCGCGGATCTCGGAGGGACGCTCCTCCGCCCGATCCGGATGCGGCGTGCGCAGCGGATAGAATGACTCCGCCACCGCACGGCTCACGCCCGACGCCTCGTACGCAATGGCGCGTACCCCCGTCGTACCGACATCCACGCCGATCCATATGCTCTGCTCTTTCACACTGCTCATCATGCCGCCGCCTTTCCGTGAATGCAAGGTTGATTTTTCTACATTTTAGCACGCACTCTATCAAAAAGCAATATATCTATCATATTTTATTTTATAAAATGAGTTATTTATATCATATCGCTGCATATAAAAGGGACTGTTGCACGAACGCCCCTATCGACTCGCTACGCTCGCCACTTCCCCCGTTCTGACGGGGGAAGCTAAGATGCCATAATCCTAGCCTCCCCCGTGCGACACGGGGG
>CALJPB010000082.1 GCA_937981305.1 uncultured Selenomonas sp. | reverse complement strand
CACTATCTGGATGGGCGTGCGGACATTGTGGTTGGTACGCATACGCATGTGCAGACGGCAGATGAGCAGATTCTGCCCGGGGGCACGGCGTATATTACAGATCTCGGCATGGTCGGTGCACATGACTCCATCTTGGGCGTACGCAAGGAGATCGTGATTCAGAAATTCCGAACGGGGATGCCCGTGCGTTTCGATATGGCGGAGGGAGCGGCGGAGTATGCTGCCGTAATTGTAGATATTGATCCCTCCGGTGGCAGGACACCGCAGATCGAGCGTGTACTCCTGCGTGAACAGGACTGAGCAAGGAGCATACTATGCCAAGCGATTTGCATATCCATTCGACCTTTTCCGATGGAAAGGATACCCCCGCAGAGATTGTAGAAGCGGCAAAGGCTGCGGGACTCCGCTATATCTCCATTACCGATCACGACAGCGTTGAGGCGGTTACGGAGCTGTATGAGAGCGGACATTATCCCGCAGGAAGTTTGCGCATTATCCCCGGGGTGGGCTTCAGTACGGGCGACGGACAACATGAAGTTCATATTCTTGGCTATAATATTGATATTTACGATGCGAGACTTCAGGAAAAACTTGAGGAGATCAGTGAGGCACGCTGGATTCGTTTTACGGAGATCGTGGAACGTCTGAAAAATCTTGGCTACGAGATCGGTGAGACCGAGGTGTTGACGGATGAGGGGCTGTGTAAGGCGGTTGGCCGCTCCCATGTGGCACGGGTACTCGTCAAGAAAGGCTATTTCGACTCGATTCGTACTTGTTTCGATCAGCTTCTGCGGCGCGGTCAGCCTGCCTATGTGCCGCACTTTCGCATTTCGCCAGAGGATTTGATCGCACTCATCAAGGGAGCGGGCGGCATCCCCGTGCTCGGGAATCCAAAAGGGCTCGATGACGATGCATATGTGCAGGATTTGATTGCGCTCGGCATCGAGGGACTTGAGGTGTTCTATCCAACTTACGACCGCGCCGATACGCAGCATTATATGGGCGTGGCACAAAAACATGGGCTGCTCGTCTCAGGCGGTTCGGACTACCGCGGTTTTGCGGGGCGGGATCCGGATATGATCGGGAAATTTACGATTGAGGATATCTACGCCGAGAATTTCTATCGGCCGCCGCATATCAGCTGACAGGAAAAAGGAGAAACACGATGGATGTGATTGCCCTTGTCGGTCCGAGCGGAACCGGCAAAAGCCACCGCGCCCTGTGGGTTGCTCAGCAGAACGGTGCAGATGCCATCATTGACGATGGTATTTTGATCAAGGATGGAAAGGTGATTGGCGGAAGTTCCGCGAAAAAGGAAAAGAACCGCATCATGGCAGTGCGCCGTGCAATTTTTGTTCTGCCGGGACACGCCTCCGATGTGCGGCGCGCCATTGCGGAGTCTCTTCCTCGGCGTATTCTTCTTCTCGGTACGTCGGAGAATATGGTGCAGAAGATCGCAAAGGCTCTTAGGATCGGACCCGTGAGCAAGATCATCCGCATTGAGGACATCGCCTCGAAAAAGGACATGGAACTGGCACAGTACCATCGTCTGAAGCGCGGTGAGCACATCATTCCCGTGCCGACGATTGAGCTGAAACCGCATTTCTCCGGGTATCTCATCGATCCAATCAAGAGCTTTTTTAAGACCTCCTCGTCAAAGCGCCGCCGTCTTGGGGAACGTTCCATCGTACGTCCCGTGTTCAGCTACTACGGCAAACTCGTTATTGACGACTCGGTCATAAAGAATATTGTGCACATTGTAGCAGAGGATCTTGAGGAGGTGTATCGTGTCGGTCGTACGCATGTGAAGCACCTTGTCAGTGGGGATGACGATCTTGGCATCACGGTTTCCCTTGAGGTGGTTTTTGCCTACGGACACACGATTACCGATACAATGGCGACATTGCGTCGCCGTCTCCGGGCAGAGATCGAACGTATGACAGGAATGGTTGTGCACGAAATTGACATTCTGGTCAAGAGCATTCACGTTGACCGCACCGTACCCGCGCACGCATAGATCGGTCGCATTTTCTTGCTGTCGAGAAGAAAAATGGGTTCTTCACTTTTTGGGGAAAAAGTGCTAGAATGAAAAGGATTTTTTTTAGAAACGTAGAACTAGATATATATCTGTTTTGTGTGCAGATTTTTCTGTGCACATTAAAGCGAATTTATGAAAATAAATGTTTCCTGAAATGCGGGAAAGGGATGTGACGTTTCATGCTTGAGCAGTTGGTAAACACCTCGACGCTTGATGTTGGCAGCCGCGCAATGGCGGCGGCTTCTCTGCGGCATGAGGTACTCAGCAATAACATCGCCAACGTGAACACACCGAACTTCAAGCGGAGTCATGTCCGCTTTGAGGATTTGCTGAAACAGGAGTTGGGACTCGCGCGTGAGCCTCTGATGAAGGTTGTGCGCACACATGATCGTCATCTCCCGATTGCTTTTCACGGCAGGGCGCATGGTGTCATTGAGCAGGATGAACATACGAATATGCGCTTGGACGGGAACAACGTCGATATTGATATTGAGATGGCAGAGGTAGCAAAGAATCAGCTTTATTACAGTGCACTGGCAACGGCGCTCGGAGGACACATCGGCAGACTGAAAAGTGTCATTACGAGCGGTCAGGGCGGCTGATCGCAGGAGGGCACGATATGGGAATGTTTTTGGGAATTGATGCGGCGGCTTCCGGACTTACGGCGGAGCGGCTGCGCATGGACGTGATCTCCAATAATATTGCAAATGCGAATACGACGCGTGCACAGGGCGGAGGTGCCTATCACCGCCGCTATGTTGTGTTTCAGCCGCGCGAGAAGGGGGCGGGCATCGGCTTTGAGTCCTTCCTTGCGCGTGCTTCGGATCGTATGCGTCCGGGAGATGGTGTGCGTGCGGTGTCGATTGAGACGGATCGTACGCAGGGAACTCTCGTCTATGAGCCGGGACATCCGGATGCCAACGCTCAGGGGTATGTAGAGCGACCGAACGTCAACATCGTCTCCGAGATGGTGGACATGATCTCGGCATCCCGTGCTTATGAAGCGAACACGACGACGATCAATGCGGCGAAGTCCATGGTGACGGCGGCACTTCGCATTGGCGGCGGCAACTGATTTTTGCGCACATTTTAAGGGAGATCAATGTATATGGAAGTACAAGCACTGCAAATGACCCCTGTGACGATGCGTGCGACCAGC
>CALJPB010000081.1 GCA_937981305.1 uncultured Selenomonas sp. | reverse complement strand
AGACCAATGTGGGCGGAACACTGACGGCAAATGTCGGCAAGGATTTCGCTGCGAACGGCGCACTGACCACGGGCAAGGAACTCATTGCGAACGTCGGCAACGACCTCGCGGTGAAAGACCTTGTTTCGGCGGGCGGAAGCGCAAGCCTGACAGTGGGACGGAACGCGACGCTTGGCGGCGCTCTGACCACGGGCGGCGATCTCGTCATGGCGGTCAAGAACGACCTTACGGCAAATGCGGCAGTGCTCTCGCACGGAAGGGCGACGATTGACGCGCAGAACATCGACCTTAGTGCAGACCTCGCCTCGGACAAGGATTTCACAATCACGGCAAAGAACAATATCCTCGTGAAGGAGGGAGCAAACCTTTCCACGAAGGCGGACGGCAGACTGAAAGCGCATAGTGCAATCCTTGACGGCGATGTACGCGCGGACGGCATGCTGACCATTGAAACGGACGATAAGCTGACGGCGAACAACATCACGGCGGGCAACGCGACGCTGAAGGCAGGAGCAGAACTCTCCGCAAAGAATGTGAACGTTAATGGAGACGCAAACATTGCGGCGGGCACGCAGCTGACCGCACAGAATGTCACGGCGGGTGGAAACACGACGCTGAATGCGGGCACGCAGCTGACTGCACAGAACGTCACGGCGAAAGGCGATGCAGTACTCCGTGCGGGTGCTGACCTCAAGACGCTGAACGTTGCGGCGGGCAAGGATGCCGCACTGACGGCAGAAAAGAATGTCTCGGTGCATGATGTCATGGCGGGCGGCAATGTGAGCCTTACGGCGGGGCATGATGCGGCGATTGACGGCGCAGCATTGTCGCACGGCATGATGGAGATCGACGCGGGACACGATGCCGCATTCAACGGCAGCCTGACCTCGGACAAGAATCTCTCGATCATTGCGAAGAACAACATCACTGTGAAGGAGGGAGCAGACCTCTATACCAAGGCAGACGGCCAGATCAAAGCACACACTGCCACACTTGGCGGCAACGTCAAAACGGACGGCACGCTGACCATCGGGACGGAGGAACAGCTGACGGCGACGAACGTCACGGCAGGAAAAGACGCTGTGCTGACAGCCGGCACTGAGCTCGCGGCAAAGAACATCACGGCGGGCGGCAACGCAAGCCTTACGGCTGGCTCTGACCTCGCGGCGAAGGACGTCACCACGGGCGGCAGCCTGAGCGCTACGGCGCAGAATATCACCGCCGAGAACGTCACCGCCAAAGGCGATGCAAAACTCGAAGCAGCAACGGGCAGCATGACAGTGAAGAACGCTACCGTCGACGGCAGCCTCGACGCTCTGGCAAAGGGGAGCCTCATTACGGGTGGTACTGTGCAGACGGGCGGCAACGCAAGCCTTGCGGCAGGCACTGACCTCGCGGCAACGAACGTCACTACGGGGGGCAACGCAAGCCTTACGGCAGGCAAGTCTATTGATGTAAACGAAGTCAAGTCGGACAATGCGGTGCTGCTGAATTCCGGCACGTCGATGACGACCGGAACGATCTCCGGTGATACCCTCAATCTCCATGCCACAGACGGTGATATCCACAGCCGTGGAACGCTCAACGCTGTGCAGGATGCGTCGATCTCGACGGATCGGCAGGGGGCAATTACGCTCGAAAAGGCGCTTACGGCGGGCAAGGACATCACGCTGGAAAACAAAAATGGCGATATGCTCTTTGGCGGCGATGTCAGGAGCAAAGGGGGTAGCATCCAAGCGACGATTGCCGCGCAGGGAGATATCAAAGAGCTTGGCGATGCGAAGGTATCCGTCGAAGCCGCCGCCAAGGGGGTGGGCAATGTCACGCTCACGAACAAGGGGACGGGTGACATCGACCTGCATCGTGTCTATGCGGATCGGGATATTCATGTCGATCTTGCACATGGCAACATCCACGTCTATGAGATCAACGGCGCGCTGGTCGCCGTCGTTCTGAAAGATGCGGAGAAGAAAATGGCTCTCGAGAACATTATTGCGGAGCGTCGCATGATCGCTCAAGGCTCGGATATGAATTTTGATAACATCCGTGTTCGTGAAGGGGCGGACGGCATGCTCTCCATTGAACCCACGGAAGCAAGCGATGATCGGCCGATTGATAACTTTACGATGGGGAATATCGATCCTGGAAACGGTGCGGGCGTCAAATTTGAAAAACTGTGGGCGAACAATATGAAGCTGACCATCTCCGGCGGCAAGGTGCGTTTTGACAAACTCTTTATCGAGGGCAAAGCCGATATTGCATACGCCGGACAGGAGACGAGCATCTACGGCACGTCGCCGCAGATCGACGGCAATGTTGTGACCTATTGGAACGATGTCAATCGGAACAATCCGCGCACGAACAAGGAAGGATGGACAGGGATGTACCTCTCCTTCACGGGGGCGAACCGGCAGGAGAGCAACGGCAATCTGCTTTCGCTTTCGAACTATCGCTTCGTTTATCCGCAGCGGGAGAATCTGGTTGACTTCATGGGGCATGCACTGCAGCAGGATATGGACGCCGCGTTTGGCGGACTGCGTATTTCCACGTCGGACGGCAAGGCGCTCGCCATGCAGGAGCAGGCTGAAGCCGTAGATGTGACGGTAGAAAACGCAAAGGAGGATGCAATTCGCGTCGAAATGTAAAGTAGAACGGGTGGGGCTGCTGTACAAGGTTGAAAAATCTTGTGCAGCAGCCCCTTTTTTTATAAAAAGAGCAAGAAAAGTTCGTAACATTTTGATGGAGGAGAGAGGAAAAAAAGCAAAGAGCGGCGAATAATTACTTATATTATTTAGTGTTTTGTTATGACCCGGATGTTCAAGTGAGCGGATGGGTGTGTATGGGACGCCGAGCGGCGTACCCATGGAGGAGGGGACGTTACATGGCAGTGACAGACAAAGGTTTTGGCGCATACGATGTACGCGGTATCTATCCCGACGAGGTGAACGAGGAGCTTGCCTATCGTGTCGGACGCAGTTTCCCCACGCTGTTCGGCGCGAAGAAGGTTGCTGTCGGGCATGACATCCGCCTCTCCGGCCCCGCGATTCGCGACGCGCTCGCAAAGGGGCTCACGGAAGCGGGCTGCGATGTGGTGGACATCGGGCAGTGCGGCACGGAGATGATCTACTTTGCGACGGCGCATCTGGGGCTTGGCGGCGGCATCATGATTACGGCGAGCCACAACCCGAAGCAGTAC
>CALJPB010000080.1 GCA_937981305.1 uncultured Selenomonas sp. | reverse complement strand
GATAGGGGCGTTCATGCAACAGTCCCTTTTTGCATTCCATCAGAGTATATCACCCAATCCACAGATCTCCATAACGCTTCCTAATACCCGCCTCCATTGCAGTGAATGCGGGAATGTACTGTGTCAGGATATCCCCGACCAGGTTCTGTGCAAGCGCACTGTTATAGATGTGCGTCACGTCGTTCCGCGCACGCAGCATACAGAGCCACGTTTCCTCATCGAGGAAATCATAGAGGAGGTATGCCTCCTTGATGATGGTACGCGGCGAGCCCGAGGCGGCGACCGTCAGCCCCTCATAGTGCAGGAGATCCTTCAGGAGTTTCCACCCGAGTTCAAACTGGATAAAGAACTTGTCGATGATGCCGCTGATGATAAATTCATTCGTCAGGTCTTGGGTGTGCGCCTGACGCAGGACTTCCAGATGCCGCACAAATGCATCATACCGCTTCATAGAGGATCACTCCATCCTGTTCCATCTCTGCTCGAAGCGCAGGGGATACAGCATCATTCATGTTGATGAGATCAAAGGAGAGGAGCGTATCCACCTCCTCATCGACGGCAAGGGAAAAATCACAAAAATGCGGACAACCGTAAACGGCGAGGTCAACATCGCTTCGTTCCCCGTGTGTACGGCGCGCCCGTGAGCCAAACAGTACGAGCTTCTCTGCACCGTAGACGCGTGCAAGATCCCGCAGCTGGGCAAAGATTTTTTCCTCGCGCACGGTCCACGAGAGTTCGTCCAATGATTTCATATGCTTTCTTTATTTCCCGATGCAGAACTCGCTGAAGATGCGGTCGATGAGGTCGGTATCGACGGTCTCGCCGAGGATCTCGCCGAGGGTTTCGTAGGCGGCTCTCAGATCAATGGAGATGAAGTCCGTCCCCATGCCCTCCGAGAGGCTGCGCTCCGCTTCTCTGAGATGCTGCATGGCGCGGCGCAGTGCCTCGACCTCGCGCTCCTTGTTCGGCAGCGCCCCGTCGCCAAGATCCCCCTCAAGGGCGCGGACGCGGGCGGCGATGGTCTCGCGCAGGGCATCCAGCCCCGTACCCGCCTGTGCGGAGATCATCAGGACGGGCGCGTTGATCCCGTCGAAGTCCGTCACGCGCAGGACGGAGGCGCAGTCCTCCTTGTTGCAGAGGATGATGATGTCCGCGTCCATTTTTTTGAGCCGCGCGAGGATTTCGTGATCCTCGTCAGTGAGCCCGCAGGAGCTGTCAAAGACGGCAAGGACGAGCTCCGCGTCGCCGAGGTGCTGTTCGGTGCGCGCAACGCCGATCCGCTCGACAGCATCCTGTGCCGCACGCAGTCCTGCGGTATCGATGAGGCGGAGGGGAATGCCCTCGACGCTGATCTCCTCCTCGATGACATCCCGCGTGGTGCCGGGCACGTCGGTGACGATGGCACGCTCCGTACCGAGGAGGGCATTGAGGAGGCTGGATTTGCCGACGTTGGGACGGCCGACGATGACGGTCTTGACTCCGATGCGCAGGATGCGTCCCGCGTATGCGCCCGTGAGGAGTTTCTGTACGGCAGCGGCGGCATCGCTGATATCCGTGCGGAGTGCGGCAGCGGATGCGGCAGGGATGTCGTCCTCGGGGAAGTCGATGCCCGCTTCGATGCGTGCGATCGCACCGAGCAGGCGCGTGCGGATCGCTGTGATCTCACGCGAGAATGCGCCCGCCAGACGTTCCCGCGCGGCGCGGGCAGCGCGGGAACTCCGCGCGTTAATCAGCTCCATAACGCCCTCGGCACGCGCAAGGTCGAGCCGCCCGCTCAAGAAGGCGCGTTTTGTGAACTCCCCCGCTGCGGCAGGACGTGCGCCCGCCTCCCATGTACGCTGGAGGACGGAGCGCAGAACGATTGTGCCGCCGTGGCACTGGAGCTCGACGGTGTCCTCGCCCGTATAGGAGTGCGGCGCACGCATATAGAGAAGAATCCCCTCGTCGATGATGGTGCCGTCCGCTGCAACGATGTTCCCGTAGCGCGCGGTGTACGGCACGGGTGTCCCAAGATCGCCCCGCATGGGGCGGAATACGGTGCGTGCGATACGCAGTGCGTCTGCGCCGCTCACACGAATGATGCCGATGCCGCCCGTCCCGTGCGGGGTGGCAATCTGGCTGATGGTGTCCTCGGTCATGTTTTCCCTTTCCCTGTGAAACATACCATATTTCCCGATCCATAATCAAAAAGGCAGCGTACAGCTGCCTTTTTCTATCCCGAAATCCCTCACCGCTCGTAGCGGTCGTAGCCCGGCTCGTCGTAGCTCTGTGCATAGCGGCGGCGGCGCGGGACGATGACGACATAGCGGCGCGGATTGTCGCCCGCGCTGTAGGTGGTGACGCGGCGGTTGTCCTGCAGCGCCATGTGGATGATCTTGCGCTCGTGGCGGCTCATGGGCTCAAGGTGGATCTCCTCGCCGATGCGGCACGCCTTGTCCGCGAGATGTCCCGCAAGGCGTGTGAGCGTCTCCTCACGCCGCGCACGATAGTCCTCCACGTCGAGAATGATACGCGCATAGCCCGTCTCCGGAATCTTGTTCACAACGAGATTCGTAAGGTACTGGAGCGCATCGAGCGTCGATCCGTGCTTTCCGATGAGGATGCCAAGATTCTCGCCCTGCATATTGAAAATCGTGCCCGCCGCCGTGTCCGTGCGGTGCAGCTCGACCGTGAGATCCATCGTGGCGAAAATCGCACCGAGGAACTGTTCCGCCGCAGCGGTCATCTCATCCGTGAGCGGGATGAGCTGGGCATCCGGACGCTCCCGATGGCGTATCTCGTAGCCCGCCTCCCCACGGTCATAGGCGGGACGCTCGCGTCGCTCCCGGCGAAAGTCCTCGCCCTCACGCTCCTCACGAAAGCGGCTGCGCCGCTGCCCGTAGCCGCCTGCGTCATAGTCGCGCGGCGGCCGTCCCTCACTGCGGCGCGGCGTGCGGCGTGTCCCGCGCTCCTCCGAATCACGCAGCGTGCGCTCCTCGTAGGAAGATGCGCCCTCTGCGGACGCACGGCGCGCCGACGAGCGCAGATCGGTATGAAACCGTCTGGGACGCACGCCGAACCCGTCATCCTCGCTGCTCTGCTGCGCGGGCGGGGTGGCGGGAGCAGCGGCCGGTTCTGCCGTCTCCGGCGGCAGCGGCGGTGCGATCACCGTCGGCGGCGCAGGCGTCACGATCTCCATACGCTGCGGCGGGATGACGGGGCGCGTCGTGACGCGGATACGTGCCTCACGTTTGCCCCACAGACCGAGGAAGCCGCCCGAGGGCTCCTGTACG
>CALJPB010000079.1 GCA_937981305.1 uncultured Selenomonas sp. | reverse complement strand
CCGTTTTTACTTCGATAAGATTAGGCCTCCATACCCGGCGGCGATGATTCATTGATTTACTGACTGTATTGCCGCTCATCGGGCCCTTTCCACAAATATCGCATCTACGTGCCATAATATACCTTCCTTGTTAAAATAAAGTGCAAATAGAAGTCAATGTTTAGGAGAGAAATTCTGATGAAAACAAAGCTAATTTCCAGTCGATCCTGCCTGTACTGCGCCCTGCCGCTCGCGGCTGTATTCCTCCTCCCGTCCGCCGCGCTTGCAGCGACGAATCTGCCGGCATCCGATGCCGGACAGATCGGGGAGAACGCGACGAAAGAAGCACTTGAGAACCGTCTGCCTGTGACGGAGGATGGCGCAGGGCGTGCGACGTTCCGTCTCGCACGCATCACCGTCACGCAGGACGGCACGCAGCTGAATGCGGCCGAGCTGAATCAGAGGGCGGCGGGCTATACGGAGCGCACGATCTCCGAGGCGGAGCTGAACACACTCCTCACGGGGCTCACACAGTACGCACGCAGCCACGGCTATCCCGCAGCAGCCGCCTACCTCCCGCCGCAGACGAATGCGGACGGTGCGCTTGAGATCCGCATCCTCGCGGGACGCTATGGCAATATCAACATCGAGAACTCCGCCGCCATTGATGACGGACAGATTCGCCGCCTCGCCCACGCGCTCCATACGGGCGCACCCATCGAGGGACGGCGGCTCGAAAAGGCACTCTATAACATCGCTGCGCTCAGCGGCGTAGAGGCGGCGGGACTGCTCTCGCCGGGCGCGGCGTTCGGCACGAGCGATCTCACAATCCGTGTGAAGGATGGAAAGCGGCAGAGCTTCGTCCTCTACAGCGAGAACTACGGGAACAAGACCTCGGGACGCTACCGCTACGGCGCACAGGTTGGTCTCTCGAACCTCACGAAGAGTGGCGACCGTCTGAGTCTCGGCGCAATGATCTCGAACGAGGATCTGAGGAACTACAGCCTCACCTATACCCGCCCCGTCGGCGTGGACGGCACCGTGCTCGGACTCGGCATTAGCCGCATGAACTACGAGCTCTCGGGGGCGTTCCGCCATCTCGGCGCACAGGGACACGCCGACACCGTGAGCCTCTTTGGCACATCGCCGCTCCTGCGTACCGCGCGGGACAGCGTCAGCCTCACCTACGGATGGGACTGGCGAAGGCTTGAGGACGAATACAAGAGGGTCGGCATGACCCTCGAAAAACACAGCAGTGCTGCCCATATCGGCGTGCGCGGTGAGGCAAATCGTCCGCGCACCCGCCTCACCTACGACCTCAACGCCTATCATGGCATGATTGCGTCAGACTCGACGATGGCAGAGCGGCAGATGCGGCGTGCGGGGACAGAGGGCAGCTTTACCAAGGGCGTGTTGAACCTCGGCGTATGGCAGGAACTTGGGGCTCGGTGGCAGCTGAACGTGAGGACGCAGATGCAGGCGGCGGGGGACAACCTCGACAGCTCCGAGGAGATCTATCTCGGCGGGGCAAACGGCGTACGCGCCTACCCGCAGGGCGAGGGCTCGGGCGACAGCGGCTATCTCGCGAGCGCGGAGCTCGTCTATCGGACGGGCGTGCCGCACCTCGACCTCAGCACCTACTATGACACAGGTCATGTGGTATACGCGCACGACGGTGCGGGCGGCGGTACGACACTCAGCGGATGGGGCATTGGCATCAGCTACAGCCGCCCCGGCGACTACTTCCTGCGGCTCGACTGGGCGCGGCGCATCGGACTTGCGCGGAACGCGAGCACGGAGGCACAGGCAAAGAACCGCCTCTGGTTTATGGTCGGCAAAGTGTGGTAGAACCTCTCGGAGCGCCCCTTCCACCGCAAGCGGTCCCCCTCCCCCGTGTCGCACGGGGGAGGCTCATATGCCGTAATGCAGAAGCCTCCCCTGCCGCA
>CALJPB010000078.1 GCA_937981305.1 uncultured Selenomonas sp. | reverse complement strand
CAACCGCTTTGAAAGCGACGTACTGACCACACTGATGGAGCGTGAGCAGCAGCGCAGCGCGCGTGAACGTCCACACGCCAAGGCGCGTTTCGCGGAGGAAATGCAGCGCCTTTGGGCAGCGCAGGACAGCGACGTGCGGGAGAACCCGAACAGCATACCGTATGCCGAAGGACGCATCACGGCAAAACTCATCGGGGAGGAAGGATACTCCGCGTACACCATGCAGAGCGTCCTTCTTGAAGAAAGCCGCTATGCAGGGGACGATGAGGAGCGACAGGCGTATGCGGACAAACTCGTCGCAGAAGCGTTGCAGATGAAATCTGCGTATGATCGTCTCAGTGATGCCCCCGGCATAGAACGTGCGGAGAACGTGGACGAACTCTACGCCTCCATGCTGCGCGAGGCGCGGCAAAGCGCCTACGAGGGACTCCTCGACGATACCGATGAGGAGCGCGTCATCGCCGAACTCGTCGCCGAGGACTTCGCCCGTGAGGAGCTTGCCGCAGCCATGCGGCAGCATTCGCCCCTGCTCATTGCCCCCGCACGGGACAAGGAGGCGTATATCGACGGCGTTCTTCATCGGCGCGGGCAGGGGAAGAAACCCTATCTGAACGACGCGAAGAAAGCCTACATCAGCGCGTATGACCTCTATCGCCGCCGCCTCCTCGCCTATGATCGTCTGCTGCATACGCAGGGAAAGAGCGTTGACATGGACTATCCTGCCGCTTGCACGCTCCTCACGCAGCAGCTCATCAGGGACAAAAAAGCGACGCGGGACGACCTGAAAGACCTCCTGCGTGCCGACAAGGATGCCCGCGCAGGGCGCGATGGGAAGGGGCAGGAGCGGCAGACGGGGGCAGAGGAGCGGCAGGAGGAACGGGCACGCGCCCGCAGCCTCAGCCCTGACAACTGACACAGGAAAGGAAGAGCAAGATGAACCACAAACGACTTCAGACAGCCGTCATCATCGGCTGCCTCCTCGGCGTCACTGTCCCGTTCGGCGCGATGGCGATCTCCCATCGTCCTGCGGACGCAGCCATCTTCGTTATCGACGAAAAGAACATCGCCGAGGCAGTCAAGACGGCAATCACCACCGCCGAAATCCTCACCACCGAGCAGCAGGAACTCGCGTTCAAACTGCTGGACGCGAAGAAGCTCGACCTAAAGATCATTGCCGACTTCCTGCAAAAGCATACGAACGTCCAGATTCAGATGAAGGAGGGCAACTTCAGCAAGACGCCCGACCAGCTCCGTCAAGAGGGACTCAGCACCGGCATACTCAATCAGCACACGAGCGTTCAGTCCGTCCTCATGGACGAGATCGGATCAATCGAATCCGTCTTGAACACAGAGAGTAGCCTTGTCGATCCCTATCATGAGAGCGTCAAGAACCATCGCATACTGGATGCAAGCTATCAGGATGCGGCAAAGAGCGCACAGAACGCGCAGCGTGCGAGCGAAACACTGAACAAGGGCGTGCAGCAAGCAGTAGAGGCGTCGAACAGTGCCGAGGGCGAGCAGCAGCTCCTCCAGTCCGGCATCCAGATCGCCGCTGCGAACTACTACATGAACCGCAACACCAACGAACTCCTTGCCAACCTCCTAGCCATGCAGGCAGAGGAAGCCTACGTCGCCAATCGTGAGCGGGCAATCATCGAGCGGCGCGAGGAAGCGAGCAAGGAGAGCCTCAAGACCTTTGTAGGGAAGTAAGTGAATATAGACAGAAAAAATTCAGATGTTCAACTTGAACATCTGAATGATTTTAGGGGGATATTCACATTTAGAAGGGAGTCACTATGACAAAGTACCTTCCTGCCGTGCTGCTTGCCGTCCTCGTCCTTGCCCTGCCCGATACGGCGCTTGCTGCCGGCAACGATACCATCATCAATGCGGGTACGGGACTGGGCGGTACATTCGATACGAAACTGCGTGAGATTGCGGGCGGCATCGTCAAAGCAATGAACATCGTCCTTATCATGATGACCGTCATATCGGGAATGATGATCGCGTTCGGATTGGAGGACGGCAAAAAATTTATGTGGCAGGTCATGCTCGGGGCAGGGCTTGCCGCAAATTTCGGTGCGTTCATGCTGGACGTGGGCTTCTGGGACTTTGCCGACAAATACGCTGCAACGACGAACGCCGTCACCTACTTCGAGCCGCAGCTCGCAAAGACATCAAGCGAGTGGAACATCCTCGGCAAGTTCATGGACAACTACACGCAGCATATCATCACGCCCGGCGCAGCGAACATCCTGCCGTACTGCCTCAAACTCCTTGTCGTCCTTGCCGTCGTACAGGCGACATGGGAGATCACAATGAAGTTCGCCTCGGGCGACAAAATACAGTATATGATCCAGATGACGCTCAAGACCGGCTTCTATATGTTCCTCATGGTCAACTGGATCAGCCTCATGGGTGCGCTCTCGGACGGATTCGAGATGCTCGGCTACAAGGCGGGTGGCAACAATACGGCGAGTGCGAGTAATATTGTCGGCAACAACTGCGACCAGATTGTAAAGTTCTCCATAGATATGGTCAACGCGATATGGTCGGAGGTGTCATTTGCGAGTCTCGGCATCCTGCTCATCTCCGTCATCGGACTGTTTGCCATTGTCTACTGCCTCTTCATGACCGCGCTTGAGATGTTCATGGCGCGCATCGAGTTCTATACGATGGCGCTCCTCACCATCCCGCTGCTTGCCTTCGGCGTCACGGAGAAATTCGCATTTCTGACCGAAAAGGCAATCGGCGCGATGTTCAACCTCGCAATCAAAATCTGCGTCATTGCGTTCATCAGCAGCATGGCAGTACCGTTCATCGAGAGCTTTACGAAGGACTTTCAGGCATCGAAGGGCTTCGGCTCGGACGTGGGGATCATCCTACAGGCGATTCTTGCCTGTGCCATCATCTACTTCCTCACGAAGAAAATTCCTGCGCTCGTCACAGGGCTTCTGAACGGCTCTCCGCAGCTCGGCGGTAGCAGCATGGTCGATATGGCGAAGGGCGGCGCAGGAACAGCCGTCGCAGTCGCCTCGGGCGGCGCATCGCTTGCAGGACAGGTCGCAGCAGCACGCACGGCAGCAACGGCAAAGGGCGCGGGAGGTCTGCGCGGAACGCTGACGCAGCTCGGACGCAACTATGCAATGAGCCGCAGCCCCGTGCAGAGCTATCGTGGGGCGATGCAGTCTTTTAATGAAACATTGAGAGATACGAGCGATAAACGTCTTGCTCAAATCGTACAGACGGTTAAAGATCAACAAGGTAAATAAGGGGGGCATAAACTAAAAAGAAGGGCAGCCGTATCGTTGCTGTCCTTCTTTGCACATCGTTTTAAGAGGCTTGAAATGCCCAATGTCGAGCTTCTGCGGCATCCTCTTTAATCTGTTGAATGTCTCCTTCCAGACGTTCGATTTTCGCATTTAAGCGTTCAATCGTCTTTGCCATCTCATAGATGGTATCGAGCATCATTGCTTCCTTGTCCTCGTGTGACAGATTGTCATAGCGCGAGGGTGGTTCAACGGGCGCTGCCTCTTCGACCACGGGCGCAGGAGGCGCTTCTTCCTTTTTCTTGCCCCCGAAAAATCCCATAACATCATCCTCCTTGTCTGTTTTTTACCATTACACTGATTTTATCGCATTGCCGTTTTCTTGTCAATTTCGCAAAGGAGCGCCGTGCATGAAACGCAGTTGTATCGTCCTTCTCCTCCTGCTCATCCATCATCTTCTGTTTGCGGTGTCGGCGTTTGCCTACAACGAGGATACGAGCGCGCTTGACCGCGAGGGCAAGAAGGGCATGATGCGCGGCGCGATGATCTGCCCTGTCCTGAAGGGCGGTCAGCCCTATATGGTGGTTACATCCCCGCAGGGGTGGCGTATCCATCCGATTACGGGGAATCAGAGCTATCACAAGGGTGTCGATCTCGACGCAGATATGGGGGACGATATTGTCGCTGCTGCCGCAGGAACGGTGATACTCGCAGGGTGGGTGGATGGCTACGGCAATACCGTCATGATTAACCACGGTGGCGACCTCACAACGCTCTACGGGCATAACAGCAGTGTCGTTGTCAGCGACGGACAGTCGGTACAGCAGGGACAGCTCATTGCCAAGGCGGGATCGACAGGTAACTCAACGGGACCTCACTGTCATTTTGAGGTGCTGCCCGATGGCGATTCGGCGGTCGATCCGGGGCTTTATGTCCCCGGGCTGCTCGAACTCGAGCGTGCGGAGGGCGGCGGCAATATCGACGGACACGCACCGCATACGGATTCCCACGGCAGTCTGGTGGACTTCGTTGTCGCCAATGACTTTGCAAAGCCCGTCTACGATGTCATCGAGAAGACGGTCGACCTCGCACGCAAGGGCATTTCCCTCGTGCGCGAATACATCGCCTCCATCTTCTTTGTCCTCATCACGATTGATCTCGCCCTCGGCGCGATGGCGAAGGTGACCGCCTCGGGGGGCGATCAGGAGCCGCTCATGCGCTGGATCATCCAGCGGACACTCTTCTATGCGCTCTGTCTCTTCCTCCTCTTTGAGTGGAGCGATGTGGTCGGCAATCTGTCTCTCTCGGGACTGCCCGTCCTCGGCGGGCTTGCGGGCGGGCATGGTGCGGAGGGCGTACAGGCATCGCAGAACGCGCTGTCCGATCCGACACAGATCATCCAGAAGGGCGTCTCCATCATTGCGCCTGTCATCAATGAGGCGATGAAGGTAGAGGGCATTATGGATCTCGTCTTTCACGGGCAGACGGCGCTTATATGTCTTGTCTTCGGTGGAACGCTCTTCATCCTCTTCTGCATCATCGGCTTGCAGATCGCCATTGCGTATATTGAGTTCTACCTCGTCATTCTCTTCTCATTCACGTCCTTTACCTTTGCGGGGGAAAAGCACGTCCGAAAATACGCCTCCAACGGGCTGAACGGCGTCTTTGCCGTCTCCCTCAACATCATGTTCTTCTGCCTCTTCTCCCTCATGCTCCAGACAACACTGGAAAAGCTCGCGGTCGAGGGACTGGTGACGCAGAACACCGTCGCCGAGGCGCGTCCGTCTGTGGGTGGTGCAACGGGCGCAGCGGGCGAGCCGATCAAGAGCATGCAGGATCTCATGAGCCGTATCCGGCAGGTCGAATCCCACTATGGAAACTATCACTGCGACAACGGAAAGGGCTACTACGGCGCGTATCAAATCTATAAGGGATACTGGGACAAATGGTGCAGCGACTATATGAACGCCTCGCCGAGCGTCTTCCTTGATACGGATGCGAACTATACGCGCTGGACGGGGAGCGGCGCGTATGATACCGCTCCCGAACCGACGCATACCGCATACCCGTGGTCGCCGAAGAATCAGGATCTCGTTGCCGAGTTTGTCCTAACGGGCTACTATCTCGACTATGGCAGCTACGAAGCAGCAGCGCGTGCATGGACACGCGGCACAGGGCAGATGTGGGATGCAGAGGGCACACGTTATTGGAACGAAGTCCTCGGCAAACGCGGCGACGGCGGCGGCAGCACGGAAGTCATGCGCGTCAAGGCGGTTGCGAACATCGTCCTCCTCATGCAGCTTACACTTATCACGCTCATGTTTATGTTCTTTGCCGACCGCGTGTCGAAATTCATCATGACGCAGTTCGGACAGCCGGGCTTCCGTCTGACCAACGAACAATGATAGATGAACTTTTGCGAAAAATATTCAGATGTTCAACTTGAACATCTGAATCAAAAGGCGATATATTCATGAAAGGAGCATTCCAATGAAAACCATGAAGAAAATGCAGTCAAGTCTCGGCAGGGGCGCAAAACTCTCCCTCATGGCTGTTGGTGTTGTTGCCATGCTCACGGGCGGGATTGGCGTAACGTCGGCATGGCATCATATTCCGGGCGTGACAGAGCCGTTCGATCCACCGAATTACTACAACCCGCTGACCGTCTCTATCCCTGACAGTGCGCCGTCCCCCTTCGCTCTGCGTGATCTTGCTGCGCAGGGCGGACAGGTCTACGACGTGACGCGCGACATCAAGTCTGTCCTCTATGGGGAGAAGTTTCTGAACGTCCTCACAACAATCCTCCAAAAGCTCGGCATCAGCACCATCAATCATCAGTCCGTTTCCTCCGACCTGCTGGCAGAGGGAACGGATCACACCAAAGAGATGCAGGAGCGCGCCTACGAAGTCGCTCAGGTCGAGGAGTGGAAGCGCGTGGAGCAAAGCCCGCTCTTCCATCATTTCGAGGAAGGAGAGGAGCAGCA
>CALJPB010000077.1 GCA_937981305.1 uncultured Selenomonas sp. | reverse complement strand
GGCGGAAACGCAGGTCGGCACGATTTGAATTTCGCGTCCGAACGCCATTTCGAACAGCGGCCGCATCGGCCGGTCGATAAGGCGCGAGACGAGGATCTCTTTATCTTTCGGCCGCCCTTCCCGCTTTACAAAGCCGCCGGGAATTTTTCCTGCCGCATACATCTTTTCTTCATAGTCCACCGTCAGTGGGAAGAAGTCTACTCCCTCGCGCGGTGCACTCGAAGCAGTTGCCGTCACTAGGACAACGGTGTCGCCATAGCGAACCAAGACAGCACCGTTCGCCTGTTTTGCCATCTTTCCCTGTTCTATGGTAAGTTTTCGTCCGCCCAGCTCAATCTCAAAGCATTGCATACAAATCCTCCTAGATTCGTTTCTTAAATCGTTCCGTATAACAAAAGCATTCGACACAATATCATAGAATCCTTGTCTCGATAGCAAAAAAGCGGGGAAGTCCCCGCTCTTACTCTTTGTCCTAAAATATTACTTACGCAGGTTGAGCTTCGTAATGATCGAGCGATAGCGCTCAATATCTGTCTGATACAGATAGCTCAAAAGGCGACGGCGATGACCAACCATCTTCAAAAGCCCACGGCGTGAGTGGTGATCTTTCTTGTGTTCCTTCAGATGTTCCGTCAAGTACTGAATGCGTGCCGTCAGGACAGCAATCTGCACTTCGGGTGATCCTGTATCTCCCTCATGTACCGCATGTTCCTTGATGATTTCCTGTTTCTTTTCCTGTGTGAGCATATTAAATCCTCCTCATAATTTTTCACCGCTGACCAAGAAAACGTCGGATTATTCGCCATCTGAGTCACGGTTCTGTTGCGTTCATCATATTACCATAGAAATATTTTCTTGTAAACGAAAACTTTTATCAAAAATATGTTCGACAGTCTCTTTATCATCTGTAATTTGACGAATTAAATTATCAACCGAAGAAAAGCGCTGCTCATTTCGTATTTTTTTGTAGAATGAAATTATGAGTTCTTCCTCGTAAAGATCCCCTGAAAATTCCATGATATGAACTTCCAGCCGTCGGTCACACCCATCAAAGGTAGGGTTGTTTCCAATGTTCGCTGCCGCACGATAAAGATGCCCCTGATAGAGAACCATTACGGCATAGACACCATTCGGCAGATGCTCAAATTCTTCGCGCAGTGCCAGGTTCGCAGTCGGAAATCCAAGTCTGCGCCCGCGTTCCTGTCCGTGAATCACCGTCCCGTTGATGGTAAACGGATAGCCGAGGTATTCATTGACTTTGGACAGATCTCCATTTGCAATGAGGGCACGAATCCGTGTACTGCTTACCGGTGCGCCGTCACGCATGATCGATTGGCATACGATCACCTGAAAATCGCATACCGCAGCACTGTCCTGCAACAGGGTCGGCGTTCCGAGTCCCCCTTTACCAAAAGTATAATTCTCCCCCACAACAACGTATTTCGGCGAAAAATGCCGCTGCAAAAGTCCAATAAAATCCTCCGCACCCGTCTCAGCAAAATCAGCCGTAAAAGGGATTTCCACCAAGGCGTTCACGCCGAGATTCTTCAGAACACAAAAGCGTATGGAGTCGCTTGCAATGCGGTGCGGCACGGCATTCGGAGCAATGATGGAACGCGGGTGGTTGGAAAATGAAAAAACAAGCGCAGCCCCATTGATTTCCTGCGCCTTTGCAACTGCCGTCCGTATGATTTCCTGATGACCAATGTGGACACCATCAAACATACCAAGTGCAATTACGATATTTGGATATTTTGATGAAAAATCAGCAAGCTCTTTATATTTTTCCATGGGGAAGAAACATTCTCCTCGTATGTATATTCCGTCGATCAAGGCTCTCCAATCACGCGCAGCTCTGGGAAAAGCTCGACAGCGTGTTTTGCGTAGACACGTTTCTGCACTGCCGCAATCAGTCGTTGGACATCGGATGCACTCGCATTGCCGATGTTGATAATAAACCCCGCATGTTTCTGCGAAACCTGTGCACCGCCGACGGTAAGCCCCTTGAGCCCCGTCTGATCGATCAGTGTTCCGGCAAAATATCCCGGAGGACGCTTGAATGTGCTTCCTGCACTCGGATATGCTAGTGGCTGCTTGCTTTCACGTCGCTGATTCAGATCCTCCATGCGCGTCAAGATCTGTGCACGGTCATCCTCGCGTAAATGCAGACGTATTTCGCAAATCGCCTCATGGCAGCTCTGAAAGATGCTGTGACGATAGCCGAAATCAAGCTCCTCGACAGAATACGTCCGAACTGTCCCACTTGGGGAAACGGTCTTTACCGAAACGACGACAGATTTCATCTCATCGTCATAAGCCCCTGCATTCATAAAGACTGCGCCGCCGATGCTCCCTGGAATACCACAGGCAAATTCAAGCCCCGCAAGACCATTCTCCTGTGCATATGCAGCAACATCTCGCAGCAGAGCACCCGCACCAACGACGAGATCCGTATCCTCACGCGATACGGATGCCATCTTACGGCTAAATCGTATTACGAGGCCACGGATACCTCCGTCGCGCACCAATATATTTGATCCGTTGCCGAGCCATGTAATCGGCTCTCCATAGTCCCTTGCAAGACAGATGATTTTCTGTACTTCTTCCGTATTTTGCGGATAAAAGAGCAGATCGGCAGGACCCCCAATTCGAAAAGTCGTGTGAAAACGCAGAGGCGCATCCGTAAAGAGACGCGATGAATCGAATTCCTGATAACAGACACGAACGAATTCCTTGTTCATATTTTATGCGATCCCCCACAGCCTGTTCCGGCAAGACGTAACTCAACAAAAGCATTTTGACGCAGAGCCTCGTATGCAACCACAGCAACAGCATTGGACAGATTCAGAGAACGTGCTCCCGCGTCCCCGGCTTCTGCGATTTTTCGTTTTTATATATCAGAAGCACAGCAGGAAGCAACGATTCCGGCAGACCCGCCGTCTCCTTGCCAAAGACGAGAAATACGTCCGATGTATAGGAAATATCGGAGTAGATACGTGCTGCTTTCGTCGTACAAAAATAAAATGGATGCCCCCCGTACTTCACTTGAACCTCGTCAAAGCTGTCGTGATAATGCACCTTGACAAGATGCCAATAATCCAATCCCGCTCGTTTCAAATGTTTGTCATCCGTCGAGAATCCAAGCGGCCGCACGAGATGAAGCTCGATGCCCGTTCCGGCACATAGACGTGCAATGTTCCCCGTATTCCCCGGAATCTCCGGCTCGACCAGAACAATGTGCATATGTTATGAGCCTCCACTCTCTTTAATAATGCAACGTCATTATAGCGAATTATACATATAAAAACAACCCACAGGCACAGAAACTCCCGTGGGTTGCACGATGTTCTTCTTAACGCAGAATTGCACCTTTATTCGCCGATGTCGTCAGCTTTGCATAGCGGGCAAGATAACCCTTTTTGATCTTAGGTTCGGGCTGTACCCAGTTTGCACGACGCTTTGCAAGTTCTTCGTCACTGATTTCGAGTTCCAGTTTACGATTCGGAATATCAATTGTAATCATGTCGCCGTCTTCGATCAGTGCAATCGGGCCGCCCGACATCGCCTCCGGCGATATATGACCGACACAAGCCCCCTGACTTGCGCCGCTGAAACGCCCGTCCGTAATCAAACCTACCTTCAACCCCATTCCCGTAATGACGGCTGTGGGGTTGAGCATCTCCTGCATTCCAGGGCCGCCCTTCGGCCCTTCATAGCGAATGACTACGACATCCCCATCATGGATTTTTCCGTCCATAATGGCATTAACTCCATCCTCCTCGGAATTAAAGCATCGTGCCGTACCACGATAGGTAAGCATATCATCGGCGACTGCTGAGGCCTTGACAACAGCACAGTCCGGTGCAAGATTACCGTTCAGAATGGCAAGACCGCCCTCCGGGCGATAGGGATTCCCGACACTG
>CALJPB010000076.1 GCA_937981305.1 uncultured Selenomonas sp. | reverse complement strand
ACGAATCCTTCCTATTATATAATGAAATCGACAGGACATACCTTCTGGATCAAGTTGCTGTATCTATTCTATCGTATTTCGGGCAAAAAGAAAAGCCGGCGCATCCGCCGGCTCTGATTTCCTGCCATATCATTTGGTCGTCCATGCACTATTTATATATCGAACAATTCCATCGTGCAGACACTAATCACCCCGCCAAGTCCCGAGGTGCTCCCCCACCAAGGCCGGCTAATCGTTCCAAACGCGCCGCGCACCGCTCCCGTCGTCCACAACAGGACGTACTGGCACACCGCAAAGCAGAAAATTCACAGCTATGTATTTTATCATATTTCTCACTACATTGCAAGAGAACTGCGCCTTTCTCTAAATTTTTTTCAAAAAAATGTTGACAAGTACTCTCATCCAGTGCAAAATAATTAGACATAAAGTATGAAGGAGTCGCTGATAAAACAGCTCCCGGGATTGGCGTATGTTTTCCGACCGAAGGGAAGGCGAAAAAGATGCGTCAAGATGAGGGAGCCGGATTTATCCGTGCTTCCTTGAGGATCACGTCTCGGGATGACGTGATGGTGGGAGAATGAGGAGGAATCACTATGGGACAGCGAATGCCCATCGGCTTGCAGCTGACGGGTCTCGTCGGCAGCGTCATTGCCCTGATGATCGTACTGCTTGCCGTCGTACTCTACGAGTTCAAGTCGACCGGTGCCGACTATCAGCATCTGCTCTCGGTCACGGTCAAGAACAGCATCACGCTGCTTGAGGCGGAGGACGATTTTCATCAGGGACTGAGTGAGCTGCGCGGCTACATCATCACGCGCGACGCGAACCGTGCGACGGATACGGAGAACGCACTCAAGAAGGCCTCTGAACAGCTCGGTGTGTTCGCCGACCATGCCGTCAACCCCGAGGCAAAGGCACTCGGCGAGGAGCTGCGCAAGTCAGTCCTCGGCTACACGGACAAGACAAAGGATATCATCGCCCTCTACGAGCGCAACGACATCGCGACGGCGACGGCGGCATCCAATGAGCTGCGGAAGAAGACGGACGAGATCGACGCCCTCTTTGACAAGGCTGCCGAAACGCAGACCGCCGTCCAGGAGCAGCAGCTTGAGAAGCTGAACAGCAACGTCGATCACATCTTCATCATCGTACTCGCCGTGAGCATCATCGGCATCATCGGCATCGGTGCGGCGGCGACGTGGTACGCACGCCGTCTTGCGGCACGCCTCGTCAAGCTGCGCGGCGAAGTCGGCAAGCTCGGCAAGCTCGATCTCTCCTTCCAGGGCTCGCGGGCAACATGGAACGACGAGATCGGCGACATGGCAAACGAACTGCTCGAGATGAAGGATGCCCTTCATCACATCGTCCGCTCCATCCAGAGCGAGGCAGACAACCTCTCCAAGGCGAGCAACGACCTCTCGAACTCCGTCCAGTCGCAGATGCAGGTCTCCGAGAGCATCGCACACACCATCACGGACGTCGCCTCCGACGCGGTACACAACAACAGCAGCATCGGCGAGATCACATCCGCCATTGAGCAAGTCAGCGCACGCACCGAGGAGATGAGTGCGAGCGGTGTCCACGCGAACCAGACCGCCTGCGACGCAGTGGACGATGCGGACCAGGGCATGAAGTACATTCACGAGCTCGTCCAGCAGAACGAGACCGTCAGCGACTCCATGACCGAGATCGCACAGATCTCCGAGAAGCTCGTCACGAGCTCCGATGCCATCAAGAACGTCGTCACCACGATCCGCGAGATCGCGGGTCAGACCAACCTCCTCGCACTCAACGCCGCCATCGAAGCAGCGCGTGCGGGCGAGGCGGGACGCGGCTTTGCCGTCGTCGCCGAGGAGGTTCGCAAGCTCGCCGAACAGAGCTCCGCCGCCACGAACGAGATCGAGCAGACCATCACCCAGATGATCGAGAGCATCCAGGTCGCCGCCGGCGCGATCGAGAGCGCCGAGGAAAAGGTCGCCGAAAGCAAAGAAGTCACCGTTGAGACGGAAAAGAGCTTTGACTCCATCCAGAAACGTCTCGACGAGGTACGCAGCAGCATCGCGCAGATCAGCCAGGCAGTCGATCACACGGCAAAGGATATGCAGGATGTCGTCGGCAACGCCCAGAACATCAGCGCCGTCGCCGAGAAGACGGGCGCGAACGCCGAGACCGTCGCCGCCGCCTCCGAGGAGCAGAGCGCGAGCCTGCACGACGTGAGCGACAGTGCCGAGTCCCTCGCACAGACCGCCGCGAAGCTCAACGACATCACGTCGAAGTTTAAGCTGTAAGCCATCCTTCAAAGAACCCCCGAAGTTATCGCTTCGAGGGTTTTTCTTGCATAAACAAAATACTACCTATTGACAATCGCTTCCTCCCTCTATATAATCAAACACATGAATAACCATTCATATGTTATTTGGATAAAGGAGTGGATTTCCATGAAAAAGGCATTCAAGTTTCGCGACATCGACTGCGCCCAGTGCGCTCAGGAGATCGAGGACGCTGCGGCAAAGATCGAGGGCGTGAACAAGGTGCGCGTCAACTTCCTCAGCGAGCGCATGACGCTCGACGCGGATGACGCACGCTTTGACGAGATCATCGCAGAGATCAAACGGATCGCCAAGACCATCGAACCGGACGCTGTTCTCGAAGCGTAACCAAGAAAAAAGGGGGAAGCAGACATGACGAAGAAACAGCAGCGGATGCTCATGCGCATCGGAGGAGTGGCAGCACTCTTCATATCGGGAATGGTCCTCGAAGACATGCCCGTCGGTGTCGTACTCCTCCTCGCAGCCTACGCTCTCATCGGCTGGGACATCCTCTGGCGTGCGGCGACAAATATTCGCCAGGGACGCGTCTTTGACGAGAACTTCCTCATAGCAGTCGCCACCCTCGGTGCGATCGCCCTCGGCGACTACTCCGAGGGCGTTGCCGTCATGCTGCTCTACCAGATCGGAGAGTGGTTCCAGGGCTACGCCGTTCAACGCTCCCGCCGCTCCATCTCCTCTCTCATGGACATCCGTCCCGACACGGCATGCGTCCTCAGGGACGGCATGGAGGAGGAGGTATTTCCCGACGAGGTCGAGGTTGGCGAGACCATCCTCATCCGCCCGGGCGAGCGCGTCCCGCTCGACGGCATCGTCACGAAGGGCGAGGGACTGATCGACACCGCCGCACTCACGGGAGAATCCGTACCGCGTACCGTAAAGACGAACGATGAGATCATCAGCGGCTGCATCAATCAGACCGGCGTACTGGAGGTACGTGTCACAACCCCCTATGAGGAATCCACCGTCGAGCGCATCCTCTCGCTGGTGGAGGAGGCGACGGACAAGAAGGCGACCACCGAGGCATTCATCACGCGCTTCGCCCGCTGGTACACGCCCGCCGTCGTCATCGGTGCGGTACTCCTCGCACTGGTCCCGCCGCTCGTCACGGGCGATCCGTTCTCTATGTGGATCTACCGCGCCCTCACCTTCCTCGTTATCTCCTGTCCGTGCGCTCTCGTCATCTCCGTGCCCCTTTCCTTCTTTGCGGGAATCGGCGGCGCGAGCCGTGCCGGCATCCTCATCAAGGGCGGCAACTATCTGGAGGCACTCGCAAAGGCGGACACCGTCGTATTCGACAAGACCGGCACACTCACCAAGGGCAGCTTCCACGTCGCAAGCGTCGTGCCCGCCGAGGGCTTCGCAGAGGAGGACGTACTCTTCTATGCGGCGAACGCCGAACGCTACTCCACCCATCCCATCGGGCGCTCCATCCTGCGCGCCTTCACGGGCGGTGGCGGTACGACCGAGGATACGGACGTGCATGCGATGGAGGAAAACGCAGGACGCGGCATCTCCGCGCACATCAACGGCCATTTCATCCTGTTTGGCACGCATGACCTCCTCACAGCAAAGAAAACGATAAACATCCCACCTGTCCCGCACACGGGTGCGGTCTATCTCTCCATTGACGGGTGCTTCGCAGGAGTGGTGCATGTCGCGGACGAGATCAAGGAGGACGCGGCGGAGGCAGTCCGTGCCCTAAAGGAGCGCGGCATCCGCGAGACGGTCATGCTCACGGGCGACACGCGCCCAATCGGCGCGAGCGTCGGCAAGGAGCTCGGCATCGACACCGTCCACGCCGAACTGCTCCCACAGGACAAGGTCGCACAGGTCGAGGCTCGCCTTGCCGCACAGCAGGAGGGCAGGACGCTCGCCTACGTCGGCGACGGCATCAACGACGCACCCGTCCTCGCACGCGCCGATGTCGGCATCGCCATGGGTGCGCTCGGCTCGGATGCGGCAATCGAGGCGGCGGATGTCGTTCTCATGACCGACGAGCCGCGAAAGATCGCAACCGCCATCGACATCGCCCGCAAGACCATGCGCATCGCGTGGCAGAACATCATCTTTGCCATCGGCATCAAGGGCATCGTCCTCGTCCTCGGCGCACTTGGCTACGCAGGGCTCTGGGCGGCGATCTTCGCCGACGTCGGCGTCACCATCCTCGCCATCTTCAACGCCATGCGTGCACTGCACGTAGAGGAATGACTTGCATCGCAGGTTCGTATCTGATATAATAATGACACAAAAAAGAGAACCGTGACAAGACGGCTACCTCTTCACATTACACGGTTATAACCGCTCGTGCTTGGTAGGTAGGGCGGTTATTTTTTACCTTTGCACGCAAATAGGGCTGCTGTACGAAGTTGGAAAACTTCATGCAGCAGCCCTGTCTTTCTATCAAAAATATCGTTACGGGCGCCCCTTCCACCGCTTCGCGGTCCCCCTCCCCCGTTTCGACGGGGGAGGCTGGGGTTACGGCATATTAGCTTCC
>CALJPB010000075.1 GCA_937981305.1 uncultured Selenomonas sp. | reverse complement strand
GCTCCGTATAGGTGCGTTGGAATGCAAGAGCTTCCTCATCCGTCACCGCGATCCCGTAATCGCGCAGAGTCATCCGTACACGGTAGATATAAAGCTCCTCCATAGTCATTCTGCCCGTCTGCGCGTCCGCAAAACGTTCATCGCTGTAGCGGCGAAAGGCGAGAAAAAGCAACTGCACAGGCAGATCATACCGTGCACCATAGAAGTGCTGATACGCGCCGAAAAATGGCTGAGCCATATCGTAGAGCGTATCGTCGACATCAAATACTACACCGCGAATATCCATCATATCCTCGTTTCATATACATTGATTGTTACCATTATAATAGAAAGAAAAGAACAGCGCAATCAGTCACGCAAAATTTTCCCCTCAGCAAAGGTACCGACCGAAAGATGCTCGCCATCCGTCCGAAAGACAATGGCTCCATCCCGATCAGTACGCAGTGTTCGTGCCCCTACATCTTCATAGCGCTGCACAACGGCCGGACGCGGATGTCCAAAGGTGTTGTCCGCCCCCACGCAGTAAATGGCGTAGAGAGGGGTTACCGCGTGAACGAACGCCTCACAGCTGGACGTATCCGAACCGTGATGCGGCACCTTCAGCACTGTTGTATGAAGATCAATGCCGCGCGCAATCATTTTCTCCTCGTGCTCCGCGACAAGGTCGCCCGTAAAGAGAAAGCTCGCATTTCCATAGCGAACACGATAGACATTCGAGACTTCGTTCCCCGTCGTATGCTCTACATCTTTATAACACGGGGCATAGAGAACATCAACCGTGACACCATCCAAGGAAATCGACTGCCCTTCCTCTGCCCTGCCCAGCTTCATCAGGAGCGGATCTCCATCACCGAGCCGCATACTTCGCGCATATGCTGCCACGCCCTCATCCGCCGTATAAACGTGCTTGACCTTCATACGCGGTAAAATACCGCCTGCCCCCGCCGCATGATCCTCATGGGCATGTGAGAGAAAGATATAGTCTATCTCATAAATTCCTTGGTGACGGAGATACGGTACATCGACGCGTGCACCAATATCGAACGCTCCATCCCGCGTCCCCCCCGTATCAAAGAGCATCGCATGACCGTGCGGGGTCACGACGAGGGCGGCATCTCCCTGTCCGACATCAATAAAATGAACCTGCAACTCATCAGGACGTACGATGTGCCAAGACAATACAGCAATCACGAGAGCTGCAAAAACAATAATAATATTTTTATGAAACCGCTGAATCAAACTTCTGTATTTCTGTGAAACCATGGGGAACAAAAAGAGAAAATAATACGCAAGTCCTGCGTATATTTCCATGGACGGAAGTTCCACCTGCGCAAAAGGAAGGGCTGCCAGCATCCGTGTCAGTTCAAACGT
>CALJPB010000074.1 GCA_937981305.1 uncultured Selenomonas sp. | reverse complement strand
GCGAGATCGACGATCTCCGGCTCAAGTGCGGGATTCTCAAGGATCGTCTGTCCCTCGGCGCAGGATGCTGCCATCATCACATTTTCCGTCGCGCCGACGCTCGGGAAATCAAAATAGATCCGTGCGCCCTTCAGCCCGTGTGGCGCGGAGGCATGGATCGCCCCCTGTGTGATGTCGATCTGTGCGCCGAGTGCCTCGAATCCCTTGAGATGCAGATCAATCGGACGCGTCCCGATCGCGCAGCCCCCCGGCAGCGAGATCTCCGCACGCCCCTCGCGTGCGAGCAGAGGCCCCATGATGAGAAAAGACGCGCGCATCTTGCGTACCAGTTCGTACGGTGCCGCAACCGTCGCAATCTTCGTTGCATCAATCGTCAGCCGATGCTCCCGTGCGTCGTAGTCCGCCTTCACACCGAGCGAGCGCAGCACCGAGGAGATCGTATAGACATCCTCCAGTGCAGGCACATCATCCAGAACACTCACGCCGCACCGACCGAGGAGTGCCGCCGCAATGATCGGCAGCACCGCATTCTTTGCCCCGCCGATCTTCACGCGCCCGCACAGGGGATTCCCCCCGTGAATCACCAGTTGTTCCATTCGCCGTTCCCCTCCTTGCGGCTAGTCCTCTACCTTGAGCGTTGCGTGTATCACGTTCTCAATCACATAGGGTGCGAAGAATTTTTCCTTTTCTTCCTTCTTATTCGGATCGGCGAGGAGCGTCACACGCTTCTCCGGTTCATCCTTCGCCGCGCGTGCCGCCGCCTTTTCCGCAGCCTTCATGCGCTTTTTCATCTCCTTTTCGGAGGTCGGTGCAGGTACCGCCCCCGGCGCAATGATGATCTCATTGTTCTGCCCCAGCTCCGCCAGTTCGCGCAGACGGTCGCCCGTCGATTTGAACTTCTCCTCATCGTCGGGCACCTCAATCCCCGCCTGTGCAAACAGCATGAGCGGATTCACAGGAACGAAGCCGCCGCCGCGAATATCGAGATGCAGTGTTCCCGCCGGCTGCGTCTTGGGTACTTGATAGGGGATCGAGAGCGTCTCCTCCGCCTTACGATACGGACGGATCTTCGTGCGGAATGTCACCGTCTCGCCCGGCTTCACCGTCGTCTTATCCGGTGTTGCGGAGACAAGCAGTGCCGTCTGCCGGTCGCCATCGAGTTCCACCTCTACATTGACATCAATGACATCCGATTCCTGTTCCACATTCGACACAATCAGACTCATCGCCTGAAGCAGCTCCGTCACGGCGATCTGACCGACATCCGCCGCGCTGTAGTACATATTGCGACGCTCAAAGAGGCCGCCCTCGTAGGCATTCGTCCGCACCGTAAAGCGGACGCGCGCCGTACTGCTGCCAATCGTATCCGACACGCGGTTCATCGCCGCATAGGCGACACTGCCCGAGAGAATCGGGAGCAGCTCCTCGTCATAGGCGATATGCGCACCGAACGTCTCATCCTTACCTAGTGCATTGTCCTTCACATGGATCTGCACCGGCACTGCGGTCGGAAACGTCCCGAGAACACCTGCGATCCCCGTCTCACGATCCTGGTTGACGCGCCCGATCACGCTGCCGATGTTCGCGATCTTCACGCCGTTGCTCTGCCCCGCGATCGTACCGACGACCTCCGCATCCGTCATGAAGTAGTTGACGTTCCCCTTGTGGAGGAAGGAATGCCCAAAGGCCAGAATCTTCTTCCCGTCAACCGCCGTCACCGTCCCCGTCGCACCGACACTGAAATCGCCGTAGACAAGAGCCACCCCGATCGGTTGACCGCCCGCAAGTGCTGCGTCATAGCGCGTATAGGGTTTCGTCGCTGCGCCGCTTCCGCCGAGCGGAAGGAGGGAAGCGCCATTCATTGAGAGCTTGTCCTGCAAATAGCGCAGCCCTGCGGCGTTAAATCCCTGCGTAAAGAAATACGCTTTCTTCTCCGGCGTGCGTGCAGACACGTCATCTGCCGTATCTGCGGCGGATGTATCCGTATGGGCCGCCGCAGCAGGCTCATCGGATGCCACAGATGCCTCGGCGCTTGCCGCTGTTCCCTCCGTTTTCTCTCCGTTCAGTGCCGCGATCATATCACGCCACTCGGCTTCGCGCTCGTCGCGCGACATCTTGGCAAACGCCTTTTCACGTTCACGCAGACGGCGCTTTTCCTCCGCCTTCTTGCGCACCTCAAGTTCCTTCACCAGATTGATCGTGGCAATATTCGTCTGATTCTTCGTATCGGGCATCGTCCAGAGCGGTATCATATCCTCGATCGGCGTGATGAAGAACGTATATGGACTCAGATCCTTCAATCCCGCAGAGAGCGCACCGACCAGATGATCGTCCACATAGACCGGGCTGCCGCTCATCCCCTGGAGCACACCGCCGACCTGCTCGATGAAGTCACCGCTCGTACGCGCCATAATCATCCGCTGATCGCCCTTGCCGCCCTCCATGCCCCCAAGGATCTCAACGGGGAACGCACGGATCTCGCCCGAGGGATCAAGCACGGTATAGGCCGTCCCCTGCATCCCCGCCGTCACCTCGCTGTACGGGAGAATCGGCGGCATCGCATGAACCGACGGCGCGTAAAAATTAAGCGTAAACGCAAAAAGAGACGCCGCTGCAAGGCGTTTCAAAGAATATCGCAAAATGTCACCTCAAAAAAATGTGCCACAATAGAGTTTATCCGCTCCATTGTAGCACACACAGAAAAATTACGCTAGTTTTTTCGCCGTATCCTCTGAAGGTATCACATCTATACAGTGCTCACGGTGAGGGAGCTCCTATTGCGCAGGCATTCCTTCTTCCACCATGGCATTGTGCTCGTTCGCCCACTTGTAGCCGAGATACGCACCGATGACAGCAACAATGGTCGCCAGCTCCGGAGCCGCCAGTCCTGCGCCCCAGCTGATGAACATGAGCGCGATGACCGCGATGATGCCCTTCTTATTGAATCCCGTACTGTAGAACAGACCAAGAATGAAAAAACCAAGAATCGCCGCAATGACCGGACTTTTTTTACTCATGATAAACCTCCCAAATAATAAATAAGTTCCATATTACACCGTCCAGCCAAGCCCCGGATAATGCCAACGCTCGCCCGAGAGAGCCTTGACCACGGCATAGACAGAGCCAAGACACCACGGAATCCCGACGAGGAAGCACAGACCGACAGCGACATTGCTGTCATCCAGCACCACGCCGAGGACACAGGCAAGAATAAAGAGAACGAGAACAATGAACTGGACGAAAAATGCCTGCTTCGCATGATACGCAACAAACGTGCTTCGACTCCGCATGATGAGCCAGAGGACGAACGGGAGGAGGAGATAGCCAAGACCGCCAACGAAGCAAGCTCCCTGTGCGAGTGCAGCAAAAATGCGCTCCGTCTGCGACGGCACACCGTCCTCTGTATGAATTTCTGCCATAGATTTCCTCCTTGTCCCATGGAATCATTCGACCGAAGTCACAATATCGCCATTTTCGATTTCAAAGACCGCAAAATTCGAGAGTGCACTTTCGCCCGCCGGTGCAACGAACTCGAAGAGGTAGCCATACGTCCCGTCGCCGACCTCCTCATCCCGCACCTCGGGATGAGCGCCAAGACGGAACGTATCGACCTCCACAGGCGTGAAGTCCTCATCATCGCCCGTCGCGCTCATTGCATAGTGAATCGTCGTCACCACATCCCCCTGCTTCAGGAGGATCAGATTGCGGTCACTCATGCCGTTCGGCTCAAGCCCTCGACGGGCGCCCAGAATACGATATTTCCCATCCGCATAGCTGTACGCAACCTGCAGATTGCACTCCCTGCCGTTCAGCTTGACGGGAATGGAGTAGAGATTGTAGTCGTCCCCCTCCTCCACGATCTCTATGTAGACAGGATGCCCGTCCAGCATCGGCCATGTACCGTCAAAATTATCCTTGAAAACACCGCTGTCCCAGTCCGCATCGACATTCGCATCACTGCCGAGGTAGAGAATCACATTCTCCTCCTCGCCGATGTAAAGCAGATTGCAGCGCACCGATGAAATCATGTCCATCTCCGCCTGAGTGAGGCGGACAAAGGCATTGCCGTTACGGTCAACATCGACGGCACGATCCTCCAATGCGGCAGTGTTGAAAATCTGCTGCCGCTGTGTGGGCAGCGCGTTGATCCGCCCCGTAGGGCTTTGCCCCGCGAGAAGTTCCGTCGCCTCGTCGGGCAGCTGTCCATAGAGCATAGTGTAGAGCAGACATTTCTGCTCCATCAGTGCCGCATCCTGATCGACGTACGCTGAAAATCCGTCCTCATCGCCATCATAGGAATAGTAGGAGGAGATGCCGCCGCCGCGCCGACGGTAGTCGCCGTGTACTTTGTAAATACAGGCATCGTCCACCGCTCGAACAAGAGCCGCGGCACTTGGAAACTCCCGTGCCGTCTCCTCGGCCAGCCCCGCCAGATCGACCATGTTTGCATAGCCCATCTCGCGCGTATTGCCACCATAGTTCTCCGCACGCTGCGCCGCACGATCCAGTGCCGCAAAGAACGCCGGAGACAGATGCGCCGCACGCGCCAGCACATCGCGGCTGTATGCCTCATAGGCGGAAGTCAGCGCGGGCAGACGGGCGAGATCAATGACAGAGAGCGTCGCCTCCTCCTCCGTATCCTCCTCCCTACATCCTGCAAGATAGGAGTCACAGATCACCTCGCCCAGCCGTGCGCCGCCCATCGCCGGATTGTCGCCGAGTGCGCCAACCCAAGCGTCATAGTTCCAGCCGTTGCCCGGCTCCATCTCCTCCGAGGCGACCATATAGCGCGTGTAGCCTTCAAGAGAGGCTGCCGTCTCGTAGCTCGCCATCAGACAGGCGTCAAAGCCGATGAGTTCATAGGGCGGCGTGACCGGATTTTCACCATAGACATCGGAGAATGCCTGCCGCAAGTCGTTGAGGCGCAGCATATTCTCCGTACGCTCATCCGCGCAGACACCCGCCGCACTCCCGCCGCCATGATCCCAGAACACAAAGACACGGTGATCGGCGGGATAGTTCTCCTCACCATACCGCAGGAAATGTGCGAGTGTCTGCGGGTCGCCCATGTCCGCATCGTTCATCCGCTCAAGTTCATGCAGGCCGTCCGCATCGTAGAGATAGAGATTGAGAGGTCTCGTAAACGTATCGTTCTGCCACTCCTGCGTGCCGCCCGCAAGGATCAGTACACGCACATTCGGCGGCAGCTCCGCCTCCATCAGCTCCTCCAGATCCGCACTCGCCGCACCGTACTCCGACTCAAGATCCGAACCGCAGATGTACCACGAAACGAGCCATGTATCATCCCTGCCGTAGGCATCGGGGAACTGCGCACGCGCCTTTGTCACATCCTCATCCATACAGCCCGTAAGAACGAGCACAAGAAGGAACATACCAAGGACAGACCGCAGCACACGCATCGCAGTCATGATTCATGACTCCTTTCCGAACGTATTCGCCATTACTCCCCGTCGAGGAACTTACGGATCGCCTGCGGATCCTTCGGTGCCCAGTAGAGAGCCTTGCCGTCATCGCTCTTGACAAGCTCGCAGGTCACATCCAGCGTCTTTTCGCTGTCATACGGCATATCGTCGATCACGCCCTTGAGCGACTCCACCGCACCCTGCTGGTATACGGGATCCGTACGCACGTCCACCCCCTGCTGCTGTGCAAGGCCGATGTAGACCCCCATCGCAACCAGATCCTCATTCTTGTCCATCTGCTGCTTTGCGCCGCGCGTATCAATCGGCGTCGCCGTCAGCTCAACCACGGGATTCTTGGCATCATCCTTCTTGACCTTTGCCTTGAGCTCCATATTTTCCTTGCGGTCTGCAATGTAGTAGTCCGTGATCTCCATCGCATTGGACTCAGAAAGCATAAAGCTCTGGAACATTTGATCCGACTCCGTCAAAAGAGCCTGCGAAATCTGCTCCTTCTGCGCATTCGTCATGCCCGTCGCAGAGAGCTTGTCCGTATCAGCGTACGCATAGAGCTCTGCGTAGGCGAGCACCGCCTTGTCCGCCGACTCCTTCGGCTTGTCGTCGCCGCAGCCCGCAACGAGGAGCGTCGCCAAAATCGCAATCATGGGAAGAAGCAATCTCTTTGCCCGCATAAATGTTCTCATAATCCTAACTTCTCCTTTACTACAGAGGAATCATCGGGAAAAGACCACGGTCATTTCTGACCGGATGCATCTCCGCCCTTATCTTGTTCTGATTATTACAAAAAAAAGCA
>CALJPB010000073.1 GCA_937981305.1 uncultured Selenomonas sp. | reverse complement strand
ACGAGGATGCCAAGGGCAGCCCCCGCCGCTGCAATCAGCCCCGCCTCCGTCAGCATCGTCCGCACGAGCAGAGCACGCGGTGCCCCCGCAACGCGCAGCATCGCAAACTCCCGCCGCCGCTCATGCACGACCATGCGGAATGCAATGCCGAGGATGAGCACGGAGAGCAGCCAGATGATTCCGAGCAGCACCGAAATCGTTCCCGTGATGCCGCCGAGCCCCTGCTCTACATCGAGCACCATCCCATGCGCTGCATGCGCCGAGAGCTGCGGGTACATCTGGTTGACCGCCGCCGCAATCCCTTCGGGTGCGAAGCCGTCCGCCGCCCGAATGAGCACGGCAGAGATCGCATGTTCGGTCGGAATCCCATGGAAATAATCGAATCCCGCCGCAGCGGCGTTCGCCATCATTGTACGCATCGTCTCCATATTCGTATAGACCGCCGTGTCCATTCCCGTCCCCGTCGGACTGAGTCGTCCGACGACACGACAGGGCGTATTGTAGAACATCAGCATATGGTCTGCCGGCACGGAGATGCCGCTGCCGACGAGGATATCTCCAAAGCCGATCACACCGTCATAGCTCTCGCGCATCCACGGCTGGATGGTAAAATCCGTCGCAGGGTCAAAGCCGATCAGCTGCACTGCCACCGAGCAGCAGCCTGCATGTGCGGAGGCGAGGAAAAACTGCGGAGCAGCCTGTGCCACCCCCGCCATCCCACGCAGATCGTCAAGGTAGTGCTCCTCCATATAGAAATGTGCCGGTATCCCCTGCACGAGTACACCATCGAGACCGTCCGCCGCATCCGCTTCACGCGGCAGGACAATGACATCCGCGCCAAGACGCTCCTGAAACCGCCCGAGACCGTTTTGGAGACTGAGCAGGATGAGCGAGCCGCCAAAGAGGACGAGCGCGAGAATTGCCGCCACTGCACCGAGCGCAGATGTGCGCACAGAGTTGTGCCGGCAGTTGCGGACAGCAAGAAAACGTGAAAACGTCACGCCTCTGCCCCCTTTCGATACACATAGATATCCACCCCTGCGGTCATGATGTTCAGCAGAGAGAGCACCGTCACCGCTGGCTCCATCACCGTATGACAGTGCATCGTCTCCATCATGCAGAGATCAATGAGATGATCCGGCAGGACGAACGCCAGCACGGAGAGCGGGATCATCGCAAGTGCAAGCCCCATCTTCACCTGAGCCCGCGGTATCACGAGATGCAGTGCGGCAATTGCGACGAGCACCGCCGCAATCCCTGTGAGCGCCTGCCCCGCCCAGTGACAGGTCATCCACGAGCCGTCGGGACGCGCCTCGCACGGCAGAAAGACGGTCTGCATTCCGACAAAGAATAGCAGGTTCAGCGCGAGCAGGAGCACATCCATCACGCCGAACCGCCGTTTTTTTGCAGCCATAGCAACAACTCCTTTGAGATTTATCGTTCCATTATCGTAGCAAAATTAAGAATGTTTTTCAATAAGAAATATCATTGGACATAGAAAAAAGCCGCAGCATTCACTGCGGCTCCGAATTTACAAATGGCAGGGGTAGCTGGACTCGAACCAACGCATGCGGGATTCAGAATCCCGTGCCTTACCAACTTGGCGATACCCCTGTGTCGCTCTCAGCAACAAGGGAGATTATAGCGGATATTCGGACGCTTGTCAAGAAAATTTTTTAGAGATCGTCGTCCTCTTCTTCCTCCATCGTCGAGGCGTGGAAGAGCTGTGTGCCGTTCTTGCCCGCCTCCGCCGCCTGCTCCATAAGTGCGAGGATATTGTACTCCCCACCGATGAGCTGTGCGCTGACCATCTCGATGAGCATCGGCAGGTTCACGCCCGTGACGATGCCGTACTTCTCGTTATTCGCCGCGAGACGGCACGCTGCGTTGTACGGGCTGCCGCCAAAGAGGTCGTTGAGGAAGAGCACGCCGTCCGCGCAGTCCAGAGTCTCAATCGCCGCCTCGTACTTCTTCACCACGTCGTCGGGTCCCTCGCCCGGCACGAGCGTCACCGCACGCACATTCGTCTGTGCGCCGCAGATCATCTCGCAGGACTTCACAATCTCCTCGGCAAAGATCCCATGCGTTCCAACAATGATTCCAAACATCTGTGTACCCCTTTCATTCCACCATATGAATCTTCTTGAGGAAGTGATAGATGCCGTCGGCATCGTTCGCCTCCGTCACACTGCCCGCAATGCTCTTGATCTCCTCGGGAGCATTGCCCATTGCAACGCTGTGCCCAACATAGCGCAGCATCGGAATGTCGTTGTAGTTGTCGCCGAAGGCAAGTGCCTCCGAGCGGTCAATACCATAATGAGCGAGCAGGATCTCAATCCCCGTCGCCTTGGAAACACTGCGCTCGATGATTTCGAGCAGATGCGGAGCAGAGCGCACAATGGAAAGTGTCGGCAGCACCTCCGAAAGCTCCTGCTCCATGCGTGCAATCAGTTCGGGTACGCCCATGGCAAAGAGCTTGTTCGGCAAAATGTCCGCCTCAATGAGTCGTTGAAAATCCTCCTCTACGGACTGCACGCCCGTGATACCTTCCTCGCGCTGCACGTCCGCATCATTGCGCGTACGCACATACCACGTATGTCCTGCGTAGTAGCTCATGGATGCCGCAGGATAGGACTGTGCGATGAGGTTCAGCACGGTATCCGTATGCGCGTGGCTCATGCGCGCATCGTGAATCTCCACCCCCTCGGGGGTAATGATGAGTGCGCCGTTGTAGCAGATTGCCGCAGCGCATGTGCCGATCTCCTCGATGATCGGCATGATTGCCTCGGGCATACGCGCCGAGACGAGAGCGAACGGGATGCCCCGCGCCACCACCTGTCGGATGGCGTCCGCTGTATGCGGCAGGACGTGATGCTCCGTTGTGAGCAGTGTACCGTCGATGTCCGAAAGAACGATTTTATAGTCCATAGACCCTCCCTTTTCCCTAAAAATTACTGCTGCAAAATGGCGTTGATCTCCTTTTGCAGACGGTTCAGCGCATTGTGAAACGGCGGCTGCTCCTCGATGAGGGTGCGGATGG
>CALJPB010000072.1 GCA_937981305.1 uncultured Selenomonas sp. | reverse complement strand
AATTTGAAGATATTTTCGTGAATTTCATTGTTTGGAAATAATTCCTTTCGTTCTTCATTATGCATATATTCATATATTTTTGTTCTACAAACATCATACAATTCATTCAGTTTATTCTTTATAGTGTTAAATATTCTTACTTGAGAATCTAAAACTACTTGATTGCTATGACAAGCAAGAGAAACATCGAGTTGAAAGTTTCTTCCCCAAATTTCAAATTCTTCCTTAAAATCAGACTCAATCATCAAATTTTACCTCCTTTAATTGAGTTTTTTGATTATTATTATTCATCTTTGCAATTCCATCATTATGAGACATATTTCCATGTATCACAGAAGGAACTTTTTTCATCGTTTTACAATCAACTTCTTCATGCCATGTATATTTATTTTTCTCTCGCCACAATGTAACATCATCTGCTGTACATGGATCAATTCATGAGCGAGAGTTTTTCTGCCGTCTTCTGTCTCCGGCACGAGGGTTTTAATTGAAATGGCAGCATTCCTATGATATAATCTCATCAATTTATAAAAGAAATCTAACACGTCCATTCAACGGATAGCTTATTGAACCGCTTGGAGATAAAATGAAAAAATCACTTTTAATCATAGCACTTCTGTCCGCCTCATTTGCGGCATTTACTGACGACGGCGGCTCATACAAGCCGGAGGACTGGACTTACGGGAACATCTATGTCAAGGAGCCGAACGACAAAATCGCACTGGAGCGAGAGCTTCTGGTTGTAGAGCATACGGCTATCGGTGAATATGACAGAAAGAGCGACACGTTTCATAAAACCAGCGGGCGCGAAGTAACCGCACGCTTTGATTTTCTGAACACCACGCGGGAGCGCGTCACCGTGCCGTGTGCATTCCCTGTGGTGGTAAAGACACAAGTCAGCGTAAAAAAAGATGGTACTGTTTCCGCCGAAGTGCCTGTAGGAAATGGCTACATGGCGAATGAGACGGTGATGGCAATAGCATTCGGAAAAAGCGGTATCGAGGGCACTGCAAAGGAGGCACTTCTCTCGCTCGACAAAAAACTCCGTACCCTTTCGGCAAAGGACTACCTCGCAGAGCTTTCACGCACGGAGCGTTCCGATTCAGTCATGAGACCGTGCTCCATAGAGCAGGATGGGAACAGTGTTCCGATCCTGACCGTGGGAATCGAAACAACGGTGGAAAAGGACGAAGAAGGTACGAACTACATTTCGGAAGATAACTGGCATGATGTGAAAGAACTCTACACACTCACGCTCGTGCTTCACTTCTATCATGAGCTGCACTTTCCGCCGGCGGCACGGTCAAAACTTTCGGTCAGGTATGATATCGATTCGGTAAAGAAAAGTTACCGTGGGGACACCTATGCGCTGACCTACGACATCTCCACAGGAGGCACATGGAAAGGGGCGATGAAAAGCTTTGTGGTGCTTTCCGACGGCACAATGACTGCGCACGGCTCTCAGGCAAATTTCGAAGAAACGGAATTCGGAGAGCTTTCGATAAATGGGGTGGACTTTAATCTGTATACAGTAGAGAACTACAAACCTCAGAAAGGCGAATCCCTCGTGTTCAAAACCCAAACGCCGTACCGCGACGGTCTTTCCATAGTGTGGGAAGGGCAAGAAGGTGCGCAGACATTCGTCAAAGAAGTCCGCTCGTCTTCCGCCTACAAAGGTTCGTACAAAATCGCGGGAGATGGCAAACATACCAACATCTCCTATCAAAACGAAGACACTTACCTTCGCACATCAGGTTATGGTGTGGAAACTTCGTTCGATGGAATCCTTTTCAACGGCTGGGTCGAAGGGAGTGCAGGTGACGGGATCGGCGAATGGATTGAGTTTACACTAACAAAAGCCGCGCTTGGTCCTTTCGCCTCAAACGGACTCGCCCGATTCGCAGGGAGACTATACAGCGATTATGGCTCCGGCGACCCGGATTCCACCGTCTTCACGAAATCAGGCTATGCAGGTGCGACATGGAAAGAGAACAACCGCGTAAAGTCGATGATGCTCACTTCCTCCGCGCTTCAAAAGCCGATTGCGCTCGAACTTGCAGACATCTTCCCCGCCACTATGAACGATTTTTCACACCAATGGATAGCGCTGAATGCCGTGAAAAACCCGCTCATCCTTCCGAAAGGCAGTTACCGCATGACTATTCGAGGCGTGTATAAGGGCGAAAAGTACGACGACACCGCTATCGGCGAAGTGTGGTTTCTGCCGCTCTCCGCCGCCGCAGAAAGAATTCTTACTGCCGATTGTAATAACGATGGCTTTTACACCGCCCCAATCACAGACATTGTGCAAACTCATGTTGCACACTATGTTTCGCGGCTGGCAGCAATACAGCAGGACGAAGAGGTACTGCGGGGGAAATAAGATGAGTACAGTACGATGTGATTGCACTATCATCGGTAAAGAATTTATACTTGCTTTTTCAAGTTTATATTCATATCTATCTCTGCGTCTCTTGATTTTCTGTTTTTCTGCGGATATTTCTCAGCCAAAATCCTATGCCAAGATACATAAACATGGATAGCACTCCGGCAGATAAAGAGAAAACGAGCGCTGTTTGCGAGTGGATAACTGCCGCACCCGATAGCAACAAAGGATTGATGTAGGCATCTTCCATTGTGTGCATAATAACCGCAGGCCATACACTTTTGGTGATTCTAAACATTTCAACATACATCACAATCCAACTCAGACAAACCAGAAATCCCCAAACAAAAAAGAAAGGTCTGCTTATCGGGAATCCCATGTAGTCGTTTATTTCCTTTTG
>CALJPB010000071.1 GCA_937981305.1 uncultured Selenomonas sp. | reverse complement strand
CGGAGTTTTGAGATTCTTCTTCAAAATATCCAAACGCTCCCACGGATCTTCATCAAGGAAGCGCAGGCAGCTATCAAACGTAGCACCGCCCCATGCTTCAAGAGCGTTATAGCCAATGGCGTCGAGTGCTGCAAGCTGCGGAAGCATGTCCGAGATTCTCATGCGGGTTGCCAACAGTGACTGGTGGCCGTCACGGAGGACAGTCTCAGTGATTTTGACCGGATTCTTTGCCATAAAAGAACACTCTCCTTGATTAAAAGTATAATCAAAAATTATATAACCCAACATCTAAATTATAGATTCAAATTGCGTTATTGTCAATGACAAGTTATAAAATTCACATATTTTTAGCTCTTATTTCCACCTCCTTCTTTTACTATCCATAATTACCCTTATGGATAGTTGGAGAAAAGAAACGGTGTAAAATTACATATCCGGGCGCATTCCGGTTTTTCCTGCGAACTTGTGATAGCTTCCGCCGTTGTGTCTGCGCTTCAATTCTTCGAGCAGATCCTCCGGTGTCATATTGTGGTACGCGAGCAAAACCAAGCAATGATACCAGAGATCTCCCATTTCATAGAGCACATCCTCACGGATGTTATTTTTAGACGCAATAATTGTCTCTGCTGTTTCTTCGCCAAGCTTTTTCAAGATCTTGTCCTGACCTTTATCGAAGAGATAATTCGTATAGGAACCTTCGACCGGATGCAGACGGCGGCTCTGAATCACCTGATAGAGATCGGACAGAACCTCTGCAAGCGGCATCTCATCTCTCGCACCAACAGGAATAATACTGTTTCCACTGGCAGGATAGAGCTTTCTGCCATTAAAGCATGAATATGTCCCCGTATGACAAGCTACCCCCGTCTGTTTGACACGCAGTAGAATCGTATCACCATCACAGTCATAGGAAATCTCCTGCACGCGCTGAACATTGCCAGATGTTTCCCCTTTTTTCCACAGCTTCTTGCGGCTGCGGCTGTAATACCATGCGAATCCCGTTTCTAACGTTTTCTCAAGGGATTCACGATTCATGTACGCGAGCATGAGGACTTGATTGTTTTCTTCCTGCACAATAACAGGAACAAGCCCGTGTTCGTCAAAATTTACCATTGAAACATCAATACGCATCAGAATCGAACCTCCAGTCCGCGTGACTTCAAATACATCTTCACTTCATTTATGGAAAGTTCTCCATAGTGGAACAACGACGCAGCCAATACAGCATCCGCTTTTCCTTCGGCAAGCACATCATAGAAATGCTCCAATTTGCCGGCACCTCCGGAAGCGATGACGGGCACGTTGACATTTTCCGATACTGCACGCGTGAGTGCAATATCATAACCGTTCTTTGTACCGTCAGCATCCATACTGGTCAACAGGATTTCCCCCGCACCAAGCGCGACAACATCCTTTGCCCAAGAAATACAGTCCATCCCTGTCGGTGTTCTGCCACCGTTGACATAGACCTCCCATGTGTCTATGCCATTACGTCGTGCATCAATTGCAACGACAATACATTGACTTCCGAACCGCAAGGCGCCCTCGCGTATGATTTCCGGATTTTTCACCGCCGCTGTATTGACAGAGATCTTATCTGCACCTGCGTTCAACATACGGTGCATATCTTCTAGATTGCGAATTCCACCGCCAACGGTAAGTGGGATAAAAACTTTTGAAGCGCAGTCAGATACGACATCAACCATTGTGTTGCGTTCTTCATGTGATGCCGTGATATCCAAAAACACGAGCTCATCCGCACGTTCTTTATCATAACGTTCGGCTAATTCCGTCGGACTTCCCGCATCCCTTAACCCGACAAAATTCGTCCCCTTGACAACACGTC
>CALJPB010000070.1 GCA_937981305.1 uncultured Selenomonas sp. | reverse complement strand
ATCGCCCCCTCCACGATTCTCGATCTCGAGCGTGAGAAAAAGGGGGCGGCGCTGACGCTCGCCGATCTCGTTCACGAGGGCTTCAGCGGCATTCGCTGCATCGAGGCGGGCGGCCCCGATCCGGGGGTCGGCTGTGCAGGGCGCGGAATCATCGTCGCGCTCGAAAAGCTCAAGGCACTCCATGCCTTTGATGATCTGGACGTGGCACTCTACGATGTCCTCGGTGATGTGGTCTGCGGCGGCTTTGCCGTGCCCATACGCGAGGGCTATGCCTCGGAGATCTACATTGTCTCCTCAGGGGAGCTCATGTCACTCTATGCGGCAAACAATATCGCAAAGGGAGTGCAGCGCTTTGCCGTACGCGGCGCGGTAAAGCTCGGCGGCATCATCGGTAACGGCCGTGACGTGCTGAACGAGCGAGAACTTCTCGAGGCGTTTGCCGCGCGTCTCGGAACGCAGCTCATCGCCTACATCCCGCGTTCACGCGCTGTGCATGAGGCGGAGATCCATCGGCAGACACTGATTGCATACGCGCCGACATCGGAGCAGGCACAGTACTATGTCCGACTTGCACAAGCAATCGATACGAACGAAATGCTGACCGTGCCGACGCCGATGGAGTTCGAGGAACTCGAGGAGTTGGTGGAGAGCTATGGGGATTGAGGTGAAGCGTGTCGGTGTGCGTCGGACGAACTGCAGCTGCAGCATGCCCGGTGTTTGGCGTGCGCTGTCGTTCGTACGGGGGGCACTTGTCGTCTTTCACAGCCCGCGCCCGTGCGCACACATCGCACACGGGATGGATGTGAGCAGCTTTCATCGGCTGACGGCGGCAGGGACATCCGTGCATCTCTCTCCCGTTCCTCTCCTGACGAGCGGTCTCGGAGAGAGTGAGGCAATCTTTGGCGGGGAGGATCGTCTGCGCGAATGTGTACGCTTTGCTGTGCAGAAATACCATCCGCAGGCGGTGTTCATCGCAAATTCCTGTGTCAGCGGCGTGATCGGCGATGATACAAAGGCAATCGCTGCGGAGATGGAGGACGAGATTGGACTGCCAGTCATGGCGGTATCTGCGCACGGCTTTCTCGACGGGGAATACTATGCGGGCTATCTCGACACTGCACGCGCACTCATCGACCGCTTTATGCAGCCGGCGGAGCGAAAGACGGGAACCGTTGCGCTCCTCGGCGACTGCGGCGGCATGCACGGTGCATACGTGAAGGAACTGCGCCGTCTGCTCGCTCTCCTCGATTTGCGCGTGACCGCACATTTTCCGTCCTATCTCGCACTCGATGAGATGCAGGCGGTGCCGGAGGCGGAGCTTATCATTCTGCTCGGACGGCGGGCAGATGATGAGAAGCAGATGCAGCTTGCGGAACTGGCGGAGCATATTCATGCGCGGTTCGGAACGCCGTACCTTGCCGATGTCTATGCGGTCGGAGCGGAGGAGACGATTCGCTGGCTGCGGCGCGTCGGTCAGCTCTGCCACCGTGAGGAGGCGGCAGAACGCGCCATTGCAGCAGAGGAGGCCGCCTTTGCCGTTACGGTGGAGAAGGTGCGTGCTGATCTTGCGGGGCGCAGATGCGCTCTCGCGATTGGACGCGATCTTACGTGGTTTCAACCGGAAATAATCCTGCGTCTGCTGAAGAAGGCAGGTGTTCTTCTGACGGGGATCGTTCTGTTGGATTCCTTTCTCCCGGAGCGGCGTGCTGTGATGGAGGAGGAGCTGCACCGACGGACGGATGCCTCCATCCATTATGAGGGAGATGTTGCTGCGGAGAACGTACTGCACGCAGCAGATTTCGTCCTAACTACGCACGAATTGGTAGACGCGAAGCTGCGTCAGATCTTCCTTGCACTGCTGCCTTCGGTCGGCTGGTCGATGGAGCGTCAGTTGCTGGACGATATGAGGCTGATACTGCACCGTCATGAGAGCAGGGGAGGTCTGATCTATGGGTGAGCGCGAAAAATCTTTTGATGATGTCTGTATGTGTACGGACACCTGTGCGCTCGCCGGTGCATCTGCGTTCTTTGCAGGCATCAAGGATGCAGTGATCGTCGTCAACGGACCTCTCTGGTGTTATTTCTTTGCGATGCGCCACATCGAACACAGTCAGCCGACGATCTCGCATCGCATGATCTGCACGCAGCTCGACAATGATGCGATCGTATTTGGTGCGGAGGCGTATCTGCACGAGGTGCTTGCTCCCTATGTGGAGCAGCCGCCCGCGCTGCTTGCCATCGTCAGCAGCTGTGCGGCGGGGCTGATCGGTGACGATGTCGAGGCGATTGCACGCGGGGCAGGAATCATCTGTCCGATCGTTGTGCTCGACAGCGGTGGACTGGTCGGCAGCTTTGCGGATGGGTGGGACAAGGCGGCGCACACCACGCTTCAGGCATTTCCTCCGACGCGTCAGACACCAAAGGCGAATGCGGTCAATCTGATCGGCATGACGAGTGCCTACTACAACGGCGAGAATGATGTGCATGAACTTGTCCGTCTGCTTGAAATGGCAGGGTATACGGTGAATGCGGTCCTCGGTTGTGATATGTCCGCTGCGGAGCTGGGGGATTTGGCGCGTGCGGCACTCAATATCGTGGTGCATGATGAGCTGGGTGTGGAGAGTGCCCGCTTGCTTGAGGGCATCTGCGGCATGCCCTATATTGCGCCGCTTCCCCCATACGGACGCACGGGAACACGAAGGTGGCTCACGGAGATCGAACGCGCACTGCCCGCTCCCTGCAGAGATGCTGCCGAGGAGGAGATCGAGCGCGTCACACGTGAGGACTTCCTGCGTATCAACGAATGCAAGAGCCTCTGGGGCGAGCTCCGCTATGACACTGCATTCATTCGTGCGCCGCGCTCCGTTGCGTGGGGGCTTGCACAGGCACTGCGCACGGAGTGGGCGGATGTGTGTCACCTCGCCGTTGCAGCAGAGCCTGAGGAGGTATGCGAGGTGACTGCGATTACCGATGAGATCCTCGGCGAGACCGATGCCGTGCGGATGCAGCAGATGCTCTCTGCGATGGAGGGAGGGCTGCTGCTCGGCAGCAGCAATGAGTCGGCGCATATCGACCCGAAGGGGGCGCAGTATCTTGCCGTTTCCTATCCCGTGCAGGATGCACTGCATTTGACAGAGAGCCCCTTTATGGGGCTGCGCGGCGCACGTTATATCGAGGAGCAGCTCTGGAACGGGAATATCTTGCGGCGAAAGATCTCTCTTTCATAGAGGACGCCGTAGAAACATCGGAAAGGAAGAGAGATGTTGTTAAGGAAAAAGCTCCCTGTGCTTCTTCTCTGTATGTTGTGTGTCTTGCTCACGGCATGCAGCATACCAAAGGCGGCTGAGGAGAAGCCTGCGGCATATACGGTTACGGATATCGAGGGAACGGTGGTTGACTTCCCTGCACCGCCGCAGCGCATTGTCACACTCTCAATGAGTACGGATGAGACGATGCTGGGACTGATCGAACCGCAGCGTATGGCGGCGGTCAATGGCTTGCTCGATGATCCCGTCAGCTCCAATGTGACGGCACTCGTCAAGGACATTCCGCAGCGCATCGGCAGTCCGACGGTAGAGGAGATCATGGCCCTGCAACCCGACCTCGTCGTCGTGCCAGACTGGGGCGATCTCACCATCGTGCCCTCGCTGCGTGAGGCAGGGCTAAAGGTGGTTGTCTGCAAGGGAGCACGGAATCTTGCTGAGATTCGCGAGACCGTCACACTGTTCGCTGCCGCAGTGGGAGAGCCGGAGCGTGGACAGAAACTCCTCGCGATGATGGATGAAAAACTTGCGGAAATTGAGGCAAAGGTGGAGAAGATCCCACAGGCAGAGCGCAAGCGTGTCGTCCTCATATCGCTCATGGGCGGCTATGGCGGACTTGGAAGCAGCTTTGATGAGGCGTGTCGCTATGCGGGGGTCATCAACGGACGTGCGGAGCTGGGGATTCGTGACTTTCAGGTCATGACGAAGGAGCAGCTTGTTCAGATCGATCCCGACATCCTCTTTTTGCCGACGTACAACGATCGCGGAAAATACGATGTCGATGCGTTCCGCAGGGACTATCTGGGGGATCCGTCTCTGCAGACGATGAAGGCGATCCGCAGCAAGGCGTTCGCCGAGCCGTTTGAGGGCTATATCTACAACTGTTCACAGGACTTTGTCTTCGGCGTGCAGGAGATTGCCTATCGTGTTTACGGCGATGCGTTCAAGCAGGGGGAGGATGAGCACCTCTCGGCGGTGAAATGATCATGAGGAAGGGGGATTTTGTTTGGATGAGATGATTCGCGCAGACCACATCTATGCGGGGTATCATGGAAAGGTCATTCTCGACGATGTGTCGTTTACCGTGGGGACAGGGGAGATCGTCGGTGTGATCGGTCCGAACGGTGCGGGCAAAAGCACGCTGCTCAAGACGCTGCGTGGTATTCTTCCCATCTTGTCCGGGACGGTCACGCTGATGGGGGACGATGTCAATGTGCTTGATGCAAAGGCGTTTGCGCGCCGCGTGGCGTATCTGCAGCAGCACGTTGCGATGACCTTTGCGTATACCGCGCGTGATGTCGTACTCGCGGGACGCTATCCATATCTCTCGTGGTGGAGCCAGGAAAAGGCGGACGATCTGGCGATCGCCGAGGCGTGTATGGCATATACAGGCGTGTCGGAGCTTGCCGATAAGCCCCTGCACGCTATGTCGGGCGGACAGCGACAGCGTGTCCTGCTCGCGAAGGTGCTCGCGCAGCAGACGCCTGTGCTCTTTCTTGACGAGCCTGCGACGGGGCTCGACATCATCTATCAGGAGGAGATCTTCCGCTTCTGCCGTGAACTCTGTGCGGCGGGCAAGACTGTCCTGCTTGTTGCGCACGAGCTAAGCCTTGCTGCGCGGTTCTGCTCGCGGCTGCTCCTCATCGGACACGGAACACTGCTCGCTGACGGCGCGCCAAGAGATGTGCTGACGGATGAACTCCTGTCGCAGGCATACGGTGCTCCCGTGCGGGTTGTTGAGAATCCGCTGACGCATCACGCAGAGGTCTTTACAGAGGCAGAGACGGCCGCAGCAGAAAAGGAGCAGCTCCTCTCTGTCATTCTCGGCCGTGCGGATGAAAGGGCGGTGACAGCATGAGTTTTGGACAGCATCGAACACAGCTCTTTCTATGTGTTCTCGTTGGAGCGCTTCTATTTGCATTCCTTCTGTCCATGAGCTCGGGGCAGTATGATATCCCGATGGAGGCGGTCGCTGCTTCCTTTGCCCACGCGGCAGGGCTTCCTTTCTTCACGGATGTTGTTGTGACACCGGAGCAGGAGGCGGTGCTCTGGCACATTCGTCTCCCGCGCACGCTTGTCGGCATGATGGTCGGGGCGGGTCTCGGTGTATCGGGAGCCGTTTTGCAGGGGATCTTCAGCAATCCGCTCGCCGACCCCGGCATCATCGGTGTATCGAGCGGTGCCTCCGTCGGAGCTGTGCTTGCCATCGGCATCGGCGTGACGGCGGGAAGCGTGCTCACGCTCCCTGCCTTTGCCTTTACGGGCGCCATCCTCGCGGTGGGGCTGACCGTGTCGCTGTCGATGCGGCGCGGGCGGATTCCGGTCATGACGCTGCTGCTCTCGGGCGTTGTCGTGGGGATGTTCCTCGCGGCGTGTACGGCGGCGATTCTCACGGTGATGAACGAGCAGAAGATGCAGCAGTATCTCTTCTGGACGATCGGCGGATTGGACTATCGCCGCTGGGATCACGTCCTGCTCGGCATCGGTCCGATCGGCATCGGCGTGTCGGTCATGGTACTGCTTGCACGTCATCTCAATTTGCTCGCGTTCGGCGAGGTGGAGGCGCGTGCAGCGGGGATGCCTGTGACGGCGTTCCGTCTGCTCTTTCTCGTGCTCGCCTCGCTCACAACGGCGGCAGGTGTCTGCATCAGCGGCAATATCGGCTTTGTGGGTCTTGTCGTACCGCATATGGTGCGTCTCCTCATCGGTCCCGATCATCGCCGTCTGCTGCCCTCAAGTCTCCTTGCGGGGGCGGTGTTCCTCGTGCTCTGCGATTCGTTGGGGCGCATCCTGCTGCACGGGATGGAGATCCGGGTCGGTATTATGACGGCGTTTATCGGCACGCCCTATTTCCTGTATCTGCTGCGCAGACATATGAAGACGGTGGTGTGACATGGACGAGCGTGTGATGGAGCGTGACGGCGAGCGGAAAGCACTTGGGGCTTCTCTGCTGCTGCATCTTATACTCTTTTTGACTGCAGCGGCGATGGGACTGTTCTCCGTCGCAAATCCGATAGGAAAAAGGCCGCCCATTGATGTTGTGCTCTACGATGCGGGGAGTGATGCGGGAAGCAGTGCCGCAGGAGATTCTGCGCCGGCTGCGGCTCCTGTGGTGACAGTGGACGATATTGTTGTGCAGGATAAAAATGTTGTGCCTGAGGCGGTACAGGAGCGGCAGATAAACCCACAGCAACATACGCCGCATACGGTACAGAGTGCTGCACCTACCGTGCAGACGGGAACAGCGGGAGCGCGTGGAAGTCAAAGCGGAAATCCATCCGGCTCCGCCTCTGTCGGAACGGGCAGCGGGACGAGTACGGGAGACAGCGACGGGGCTGCGGGGCTTGGCTCTGCTCCTGCACCGCCGCAGGAACGCGTGGAGGCGAGCCTGCGTGCCGAGGCACGACCGGAGTATCCGCAGGAGCTCATCGATGACGATGTCGAAGGCGTGGTTACGATCAAGATCCTTGTTGCAGCAGATGGCTCCGTGGAGGCGGTCGATGTCGCGTCCTCATCGGGCTATCGCGCGATGGACCGAGCGGCGGTCGCTGCCGGTTGGCGGTTTCAGTTTAATCCGGGAGACAATGGGCGGCGGGGTGTTTGGACAAAGACCTTCCGCTTTCAGTTGAATTGATTTTTATGGAGCTATGACAATGAAGATGTGGAACAAGAAATTTCTTGCAGCAGCGGTTGCGCTCTCGGCAATGACGGGACAGGTTTATGCGGCGGAGGTGCCTGCGGTGGATGAGGAGATGCCGACGTATTCGCTCGGCGAGGTTGTCGTGACGGCGACGCGTACGGAGAAAAAGGATGCTGAGGTGCCTGCTGCGACTGCTGTTATCACGGCAGATGCAATCAAGAGCAGCGGCGCGGCAACGGCGGCAGATGCGCTCGCGAAGGCCGACAGCTTTGCCTATACGTCATTTGGCCCGAACGGGGCGGCGATGGGGTCGATGACGAATGAGCTGAATATGCGCGGCATGAAGGGCGGCGTGCTCGTGCTCATGAACGGCAATCCGATTTCGTGGCGCGGGAAATACAACCTCGACCAATTTCCAGCAAGCAATATTGAGCGCATTGAGGTTGTCAAGGGCAGCGGATCGGTTCTCTATGGCAGTGAAGCAGTCAGCGGTGTCGTCAATATCATTACAAAAAAGACTGGTACGGATGAGGTTCATGCGGGCATCGGCAACGATGGGCAGCGTACGTATGGCGTGAGTGTCGGCGATGAACGGTTCGGCTTTTACTACGATTATGACAAATGGGGACGTAGAGACGGCATCAGTGACACCGCTTACACACAGCCGCACTTCCATGGCACGACGCAGACGGATGTCCATGATATCATCAAGCGCAATACAGGGATCACCTATCAGATTAACCCCCGTATGGATGTTCAGGCTGGGTATTATGAGACGGAGGGGACATACAGCCGTTACGTTGCGTCAGTGGACAATTCACACGCTGCCACGGCTGCGCAGCGCATTCACGTTGGCGAGCAGTACAATCGACGCAAGTATGAGACAAAACAGTATATCACGCAGCTGAACTACCATGATGCGGACTGGAGGGGCAGTCTTTACTTCAATACGGGAACGCTGGAATATGCCGGACTTGTCCACTTCGATGGGAACACCGGTGCACGGATGCCGAACAGTCTGTATCATACGCGTGAAAAGAATGTGACCTATGGAGCGGATGTGCAGCGCACATGGGAAGTAAAACCGAAGGCCCGTGCCACGTTTGGCATGAGCGTTCAGCATGAGGTATATGCGGCATTGCCGACACCTGCCAGCGATCAAAATAAGCGCTATGTGCGCAATAATTGGGGACTGTTTACCCAGTGGGAGCAGAAATTTGATGCACATAATACGGCTATCTTTGGTCTGCGTGAGACGTGGACAACGGGAGCTGCGCGCAGTCAGAACTACAGCAACCTCAGTGCCTCGGCGCAGTGGCTGCACAAACTGAATGCGGACAGCAGTGTCTATCTGAACCTCAGCCAGTCCTTTGTCATGCCGACCTTCGCCCAGATGTATAGTGATAACGGCCGGCAGCAGGCGGCACCTGATCTGAAACCGCAAAAGGGCATGAATTATGAGATCGGATGGAAGAGCTATCACGAGGGGCATACATGGAAGGCGGCGCTCTTTCATATGCGTGTCCGCGACAATATCACGGCTAAGATGACATCGGGACGCGACCTGTTTCAATATGCGAATGAGGACTTCCGCAATACGGGGCTGGAACTCTCCGGCGAAATCGCGGGCGTGCATGGATTCTCGTATCACTGGGGGGCGACATGGCAGAACCCGCAGGCGAAGAACTCGAAAAAGAATCTGGGGTGGGAGCGTACATTTGGCAAGCTCCAGCTTACGGGCGGTGTAACATACAAAAAGGACAAGTGGACCTCCTCCCTCACGGCTTCCTATCTGGCAGGACGTGTTCAGCTGCCTACATCAAAGCCGGCATACCGCACGAAACCCTATCTGCTCACGACGTGGAACACAAGCTATGCCCCCGATGAACACAGTGAGATCAGTCTGCGCATTGACAATGTGCTCAACCGCAATGACACCACGATGCACAGCGGATCGCCGTACTACGTCGCCTCGATCAACTATCTCCTGAGTTACTCCTATCGGTTCTGATCGCCTCACGCATCCACCGATTTGGTAGAAAAGGGCATTTATGCTTACACTGACGAACCTCTCCAATGCGGACTGTGATGTGGAGAATCTGCTTCAAAACAGAGCCGACACACTTCCGACGATCCTGCGCGTACATGAGTTGGACGGCATTGAGTTCATGCTCTGTGCGCCGTGGGATCGTACGATGTTTCCGGCGGACTATATCAAGGGCGTGCATCTCCTGTTCTGGCCGACGTGGGTGGATTTTTGGCGCGGTGACCGTGCGGCACTCATGGAGGAGTTTGGCAGCGAGGAGAATGTTCGCGCCTACTACGGCTCTTTGGATATCAGTGATTGGGTCGCTGCATGGAAGAAGAATCTGCGGCGGGCGGCAGAATGTCAGCCGCAGTATCTCGTCTTGCACGTCGCACACAATCGCACATCCGAGATGTATACGCGTGCATTTGCCGCGACGGATGAGGATGTCATTCGTGCGACGATCGAACTCGTGAATGAAATCGCGTGCGAAATCCCTGAGGGATGCAGACTCCTCTTTGAAAACCTCTGGTGGCCGGGGCTGACCTTTTGTCAGCCGCATCTGGCTGCGATGCTCTTGGAGGAGGTCGATTATCCCGCTGTGGGCTTTATGCTCGACACGGGGCATCTGATGAACACGAATCTCGATCTGCGGAGTGAAGCAGACGGCGCGTCATATGTGACGAAGATCCATCAGAATCTCGGCGAGGTGGGGAAGTACGTTTTTGGCTTGCATCTGCACCAATCGCTTTCTGGTTCGTATGTCCGTGAGATGATGCACCGCCATGTAGGCGCACGCGATCCTCTGGACTGGCAGACGGCGATGGAGTACGTCATACGCGTGGATCGGCACGAGCCGTTTCAGACGGATGCGGCACGTCGGATTCTTGACGCTGTGCAGCCGGACTATCTCGTGCACGAGTTTTTGCAGCATTCGCGTACGGATTGGGAGCAAAAGCTTCGTACGCAGCGGCGTGCGCTCGGTACTTTGTAAAAATAACTCTGATAAAAGGACAGCTGCGTGTGAAAGGCATGCGGCTGTCCTTTTTTGTTATAAATGCGAAGATGCCTCAACTACCGCTTGCATATATGAGCGAATATGGTACAATAAGCCTACATAATTGAGCGTTATTTTTTTGGAGGGAATGCAATGGTCGACAAGAATACGGGAGCACAGGATTTTGCGGGGACGATTCAGGAGATTGTCGCGGCGCATAAGAAGAATGAGCTCTTCACGAAGCTGCACAGCGGTGAGCCGTATGCCGCTGAGCTGAACGCGCTGATCGACTGTGTAAACGAGGAGCTGGAATACCAGAGGTTTCGTCTGCGTACGGTCAATGAGGCAGTCAACTCGGGGATGTGGTACATGAAGATCAATCCGGATTTCAGCATTGCCTATGCGATCTGGTCGGATGAGTTTCGTCGCATGATCGGTTTCCGTGGCGAGTCGGATTTCCCGAACACGATCGAGTCGTGGAGCTCGCGTCTGCACCCAGATGATGTGGAGGGGACGTTTTCTTCCTTTAACGCCTGTATCCGCGATCTCAGCGGACGCACGATGTATAATGTGGACTACCGTCTCAAGATTCACGATGGCAGCTACCGTTGGTATCATGCCTCCGGCAATGTCGTACGCGACAAGAACGGGCATCCCGAGGAGATCATTGGGGTCTTTGTTGACATTGACGCGGAGAAGAAAAAGCAGGAGGAAATTGAACAGAACACGCAGCGTAAGGAAAAGTTCTATGGCGAGCTTGAGACGATGCTCAGCAGTCTGTATGCCTCCATCGACGCGATTACGGAGAGCGTGAGCCAGACGATGGAGCGCACGATGGAGATCTCGAGCGTACAGGAGGAGATCACGAAGGCGGCGGAGGATACGCGCAGCCAGACGGAGAACACGCTCAAGATGTCCGAGCTTGTCATGACGATCTCGAAGCAGACGAACCTTCTCTCCCTGAATGCCTCCATCGAGGCCGCCCGCGCGGGCGAGGCGGGGCGCGGCTTCTCCGTTGTGGCGGAGGAGGTCAGAAAACTTGCCGACAGCAGCCGCGATGCCGCAAGTAAGATCTTCGAGGCTCTCGGCTCTATGGAGAAGGCGGCAAGTCATATCACCGAGCGCATTAAGTCCATCAACGGATTGATTGAGAATCAGGCGGCGAATATGAAGGAGATCAGTGCCTCGGTCGAGGAAGCGAAAGCGATGTCCGACAACATTGAGGAGCTGTCCAAGAAACTCTAAAGACTATTGCGCCCCGCGGGTCGGCGTTCCTATCCGGCGCGTGGGGTATTTTCTTTTTATTACATGGAATCACGTGGACAAAGAGCCTGAATTTATTGACAGCGCTCTGTGATTGAAATATAATAAGAAGAACGGCTATTTATGCAGGATAATCATGGGGAAGTGCTGAATCTATCAGTGTTTCTATAAATTTTTACGGGGAGAATGGATGGGCTTATGAATTTTGATATGAATCTCGTCGTCAACTCATTCCCGCTGCTGCTCATCGGTGCGGGGGTTACGATCCAGATCACGGTGCTGTCGACGGCGATCGGCTTTGTGATCGGTCTGATCGTGGGTGTGGCGCGCATCTCGAATCTGCGCGTGCTGCGTATGCTCGCGGAGGTCTATGTGGAGTTCTTCCGTGGGACGCCGCTGCTCGTGCAGATTTTTCTCTTTTACTTCGCGCTGCCTGTCATCACAGGGCAGCGCATCGATCCGTTCATCGCGGCGATCTCTGCGTGCGGCATCAACTCGGGTGCCTATGTGGCGGAGATCTTCCGCGCGGGCATCCAGTCGGTTGACGACGGGCAGATGGAGGCGGGACGTTCGCTCGGTATGACGTGGCTGCAGACCATGCGCTACATCATTGTGCCGCAGGCATTCAAACGCGTTATCCCGCCGCTCGGCAACGAGTTCATCGCCATGCTGAAGGACTCGTCCCTCGTGTCGGTTATCGGCTTCGAGGAGCTGACGCGGCGCGGGCAGCTCATCATCGCAAAGACCTATGGGTCGTTTGAAATCTGGATGAGCGTCGCCGTCATCTATCTCGTGATGACGCTGACAATCTCGCGCTTTGTCGCATATCTGGAGCGGAGGTATCGCGTTCATGATTGAAATTAAGGGGCTGCGCAAGGCGTTTGGTGCGGATGAGGTGCTGAAGGGCATCGACCTCACCGTAAAGGAAAAGGAAGTCGTCGTCATCATCGGGCCGTCCGGCTCGGGAAAGAGTACGCTGCTTCGCTGCATGAACTACCTCGAAGAGCCGACGGCGGGCACGGTCGCCCACGACGAGCGCGAGGCGGTCGGGGCCGCCATCCAGACGCCCCTGTACGGCCAGGAGGTCAAGGAGGTCTTCGCGGCCCTGCCCGAGCCCTTCGGCCAGTTCGTCCCCCACCTGCTCACGGCCGGCGCCTTCGGCGACTTCGAGAGCCGGGGCGTGCTGGACGTGCCCACCCGCGAGCTCATCAGCCTGGTGGCCATCGCCGCCCTCGGCGCCGCCGCCCAACTGCGCCCGCACGTGGCCGGGGCGATCAAGGCGGGCTGCACCCGGCAGAAGGTCGCCGCCGCCCTGGTCCAGGCCCTGCCCTACATCGGCGGCCCCTACGCCCTGTCCGGGCTGGTGCTCGTGGCCGGCTACGACGAGTCGGCATCCTCGGAGGCCTATCGCTGAGGGTCGCCGAAGGCCGCGGACTCCCGGCCCGCGGGCGTAGACTCGGCGGGCCGGGCCCGGGCCGGTCCCGGCGCGCAACCCCGAGGAGCGGCTTCGTGACAGGCTTCCAACGGCGCCTCGACGCCCGGCTGGTGCTCTCCGTCGTCGCCATCGGCGTCATGTCCTTCGCGGGCGTCGTCGTGGAGACGGCCATGAACATCGCCTTCCCCGCGCTCATGACGGAGTTCGGCGTCTCCACGGCGAGGGTGCAGTGGATCACCACCGGCTACCTCCTCGTCCTGGCGGCGATCATGCCGATCTCCTCCCTGCTCAACCGCCGCTTCAGAACCCGGTCCCTGTTCCTGACGGCCATGGCGCTCTTCGTGGCGGGCACGGTCCTGTGCGCCGCGGCGCCCCGGTTCGACCTGCTCATCGGGGGCCGCCTCATCCAGGGGGTCGGCACCGGCATCGCCCTGCCCCTCATGTTCAACGTCGTCCTCAAGCAGGCGCCCCTCGACCGCCTCGGCACCATGATGGGGGTGGCCACCCTCATCACGGCCATCGCGCCGGCGGTGGGCCCGTCGCTGGGCGGCTACCTCATCGGGGCCCTCGGCTGGCGGTCCATCTTCCTCATCCTGCTGCCCTTCCTGCTCGCGGCCCTGCTGCTGGGCGCGCTGACCATCCGCGAGGCGCACGAGCCCGAGCGCGTCCCCTTCGCGCCGGCGCAGTTCGCCGCGCTCGCGGCCGGGTTCACCTGCTTCGTCCTGGCGATGAACGCCGCCTCGACGGCCGGTTTCGCCAGTGCGCGGGTGCTCGTCCTGACCGGGTGCGCCGCGGCGCTCGTCGGCGCCTTCTGCGCCCTGTCCCGGCGCTCTCACGCGCCCCTGCTGCGCATCGGCGTGTTCGCGGACCGCACCTTCGCCCTGTCGATCCTCTACGTCGTCCTCGTCCAGGGGATCGTCCTGGCCCTGGGCTACCTCATCCCCTACTACGCGCAGGTCGGCGCGGGCGCGGGGTCCTTCGCCGCAGGCTGCCTCCTGCTGCCCGGGTGCGTCGTGGGCACCTGCCTGACGCCCTTCGGCGGGCGGATCCTCGACCGGCTCGGCCCGGCCCGCCCCATTGTCACCGGCGCCGTCTTCGGCACGGCCGCCATGGCCCTGTTCGCCCTTCTCGGCGTGCAGGGCGGGACGGCGCGCCTGGCCTGGATCTACCTGCTGGTGCCCGTGTGCCAGGGGCTGTCCATCTCGAATTCGATGACTCACGCCCTGCGCGGCCTGCCCGACGATCTCCAGGCCGACGGCAACGCCGCCTTCAACACCGTCCAGCAGCTCGGCGGGGCCATCGGGACGGCGGTGGCCACGGCCATCGTCAATGCGGCCCAGGCGGCGGATCCGGCCGACCCGGTGGCGGCCACGACGGCGGGGACGCGCCAGGTCTTCTGGCTCCTGCTGGGCGTCATGATCGTCGCGGGGCTCCTGGCGGGCGCCGCGGTTCTGCCCGGGGCCCGGGGCGCCGGGCGCGGTGCGGTCACCTACCGCCTGCGCGACTGGCTCTTCAGCCGCCAGCGCT
>CALJPB010000069.1 GCA_937981305.1 uncultured Selenomonas sp. | reverse complement strand
GGGCGCGGCGTACAACGATAAGAACGTCGCCAAGGCAAGCAAGGTCAACTATACGGGCGTTGCGCTCCAAGGCACGGGCGCGGCGAACTATGCTGTCGCCGATACGGCGCAGGGCGCAGGTACAATCACGCAGCGTGCGCTGACGCTCGGCGCAGTCGAGGCACAGACAAAGACCTACGACGGCACGAGAGCCGCCGACGCATCGAAGTTCCGCGCGACGCTCGGCAATGTCGTTGCAGGTGACAATGTAACGGCAGCCGCCGCAGGTGCGACATATAACGATAAGAACGTCGCGGTGGCAAATTTAGTCAACTACACAGGCGTCGCCCTCGCGGGTGCGGATGCGGCGAACTACACGCTCGCCGCAGGAGCGGCACAGGGGACGGGCAGCATCACGCGGCGTGCGCTGACCGTTGGCGCGGTCACGGCGCAGAGCAAGACCTACGACGGCACGACCGCCGCAGACACGTCGAAGTTCCAAGCGATGCTCGGTAATTTCGTCGCGGGCGAGGAAAACAGCGTAACGGCGACCGCCACGGGCGCGGCGTACAACGATAAGAACGTCGTGGGGGCAAATAAAGTGAGCTATACGGGCGTCGCCCTTACAGGAACAGGCGCGGCGAACTATGCCATTTCCAATACCACCGAGGGGCAGGGCAGGATCACGCCGAAACAGCTGAATCTCGCGCTCACGGGCGGCGCACGCTTTGACAAGACGTATGACGGCACGGCGAACGTCACGCAGACGCTCACGAAGGACGGGAACTATACGCTCACGAATTTCGTCAACGGCGAGGGCGCAGACATCGCACTCGCACCCGTGACAGGCACATATGCCGACAAGAATGCGGGCACGAGAAAAACCGTGACCTTTGGCGGGCTGACCCTCACAGGTACGGGCGCGGGGAACTATGTGCTGAATACATCGACGCTTGCGGGCACAGGCACAATCGCGCACCGCGACCTCACGTTGACTGCCGATGCGCAGAGCATTGTGCAGGGCGAGGCACTGCCCTCCTTTACGGGACATGCGGAGGGCTTCGCGGACGGCGAGGACGAGCGCGTATTCGGTGCGGACGGCATCACATTTGGCACGACGGTGACGAATACCGATAGACCGAGTCGTTACGACATCATAGGGCGCGTCGGTGGCGTGAGTGACGGTGTCGTCGGCAACTACCGCATCCGGCAGGCGGCGGGCAATGCGCGTGGCTTCACTGTCTACGCAGCCGTGCCGGGCGGTATACTCGCCTCGCTCGTACAGAATGCCGCGCCGCGCTTTGATATGGGCTTCGAGGGCAGCGTCTACCTCTACGGCACGCCGCGCACCATCCCCGCTGAGATTCTTGGATTCTATCGCTTCGCACCTGCGCGTGATCTCCTCATCGAGGGGCTGCGCCTCGACTAGAGAATTGCAAATACCTTTTAGAGCCTGTCAAGAAAAATACTTGACAGGCTCTTCGTTTGCCGCTATAATTCCAACAGTGTTTAGAAACAGGTGATGTGCATGGAGCGACTTTACGAGCTCGCAAGACTGTACGATCTCTACGGCGGGCTTCTCACGGGAAAGCAGCGTGAGTGTCTGCGTCTGCACATCGCGGAGGACTTCTCCCTCGCGGAGATCGGCGAGGAGCTGGGCATCACGCGGCAGGCGGCGCATGACAATATCCGCCGTGCGGAGCGTGCGCTCACGGAGATGGAGGAAACGCTCGGACTCCTCGCGCGTCAACAGGCGCAGGAGCACGCACTTACTGCCATCTGTGCGGAGCTGCGTGTACTTAGAGAACCGATTGCGTGCACCGATGTATGCCGCATCGCGGACGAACTGGAACAATACACATCACAGGATGATACGAGGGAGGTGGGAGAATGATCTTTGAGAATCTGTCCGATCGTTTGCAGGGGATCTTCAAGAAGCTGCGCGGGCATGGCAAGCTGACCGAGGACGATGTGAACGATGCCATGCGCGAGGTGCGGATGGCACTCCTCGAAGCAGACGTGAACTTCAAGGTTGTCAAGGACTTCGTCAAGCGCGTGAAGGAGCGTGCCGTCGGGCAGGAGGTGCTCGACACACTCACGGCGGCACAGGCGGTCATCAAGATCGTCGACGAGGAACTGACCGCGCTGATGGGCGGGACGGAGAGCCGTCTCAACATCAGTCCGAACCCGCCGACCGTCATCATGCTCGTCGGCCTCCAAGGCTCGGGTAAGACCACATCGGCGGGCAAGCTCGCGCTCATGCTCAAGAAGCAGGGCAAGCGCCCCCTGCTCGTCGCGGACGACATCTATCGTCCTGCCGCAATCAAGCAGCTCGAAGTGATCGGCGAGAAGGTCGAAGTGCCCGTGTTCTCGCAGGGGCAGGAGGATGCCGTCGCCATTGCACGCGCCGCGATCGGACATTCGGCATCGCACGCGAACGATGTTGTCATCATCGATACGGCGGGACGTTTGCAGATCGACGAAACGCTCATGCAGGAGCTGCGTGATATCAAGGCGGCAGTAAAGCCGCATGAGATTCTGCTCGTTGTGGATGCCATGACGGGACAGGAAGCGGTCAACGTCGCGCAGGCCTTTGATGAGTCGCTCGGGCTGGACGGCGTCATCATGACGAAGCTCGACGGTGACGCACGCGGCGGTGCCGCGCTCTCGATCAAGGCGGTCACAGGCTGCCCCGTGAAGTTCGTCGGTATGGGCGAGAAGCTCGACCCGCTTGAGGTGTTCCACCCCGACCGTATGGCATCGCGCATCCTCGGCATGGGCGACGTGCTCTCCCTCGTGGAGAAGGCACAGGAGAACTTCGACCTCGAAAACGCGAAGAAGATGGAGGCGAAGCTCCGCAAGAACGACTTCACGCTCGACGATTTCCTCGATCAGCTGCAGCAGGTGAAAAAACTCGGCTCACTAAACAGTATCCTCGGCATGATTCCGGGGATGGGCAATCTCAAGAAGAAGCTCGGCGATCAGGAGTTTGACCTCGACGGCAAGGAGATGCGCCAGCTGGAGGCAATCATCCGTGCGATGACCCCGAAGGAGCGCGCGGACATCACCATCATCAACGGCAGCCGCCGCAAGCGCATCGCCGCGGGCAGCGGAACGCGCGTGCAGGATGTGAACAAGCTGCTCAAGCAGTTCGGCGAGATGCGCAAGATGATGAAGAAAATGAAGAAGATGAAGGGCAAGGGCGGAATGCCCTCCATGCCGTCACTCGGCGGCATGGGACTTCCGAAGATGCCATTCTTCAAATAACACAGTAAATACCACACAACGAAAGGTGGTGAAATTATGGCAGTCAAGATTCGTTTGAACCGCATGGGTGCGAAGAAGAATCCCTTTTATCGCATTGTGGTCGCCGACTCGCGTGCACCGCGTGACGGTCGATTCATCGAGATCCTTGGAAACTACGATCCGTCGAAGCAGCCCGCCCTCGTCAGCATTGACGAGGAGAAGGCAATCGACTGGATGAAGAAGGGCGCACAGCCGACCGACACGGTCAGGAACCTCCTGAGCAAGAACGGTACGATGGCGAAATTCGCCGAGGCAAAGCGTCAGAAGGATTGACAAAGACGCGCTTCCGAAGGGATTCCTTCATCGCGGTGGAGGATTCCTTGTTGGGAGCGATGAGGAGAGACGACCGGCGTGAAAGAGATAGTCGAGGTTATCGCAAAATCCTTGGTCGATCATCCGGAAGCTGTCGTCGTTGACGAAACGCAGGATGATCAGGAGATCATATTGAGACTTCGTGTGGCAGAGGATGACATGGGCAAGGTCATCGGCAAGCAGGGGCGCATCGCAAAAGCTCTGCGCAGTGTTGTCAAGGCTGCCGCAACGAAGGAGAATAAGCGGGCAACGGTCGAGATCGGCTGAGCCTATAGGAAGCACTGATAAATTCAGCGATTCCTATGGAAACGGCGTGCGTCCTATGACGGTCGCCGTTTTTGCATATTTGTTGCAATAGGAGAGATACAGAGTGGATTCTATTTCGATTAAAGTACCTGTCACCGTCAAGGCAAAGCTGACGGAGAAGCTGCGCGCGAAGATGCTCAAGGAGATGGAGGAAGGTCTCAGCCGTGCGGAGCTTGAGGTCCAGCAGCTCGGCATCCAGGAGAAGCGCGTCATGCAGGAGGCGGAGCAGGGCGAGCTGACACCGCAGGCGATTCAGCACATCAATGCGATTCGGCAGGAGCGTCAGCGCCGTCTCGACTACATCGAGGAGACAACGGCACACCGCGAGGAGCTTCAGAAGTTCGTCGAGGGTGCAGAGATCGTGCAGGGCACGCTTGAGCGTCAGGTCGAGGCGAAGGTCGGCGACGATATGCGCGAGCTCATGAACGTCGAGATTCTGGTGGAGGATGACAAGATTGTCGCCATCCGTTCCTGATACGAGCAATGAGCGCATCATTGTTGGACGCGTCGGTGCGGCGCACGGGATTCGCGGCGAGCTGCGTATCATCCCACTGACGGACTTTCCCGAGCGTTTTACTGCGCTGCGCGAGGTCATGGTCGGCGATGAGCTGCTGCACATCGAGAGCGTCAAGCCGCAGGGGAAGAACTTCCTCATGCGCTTTCGTGAGTACGCTGTCCGCGAGGACGCGCAGAGACTTACGGGGCGGCTGCTCACCGTTGCACGCGCAGAGGCAGCACCGCTCGATGAGGGCGAGTACTACGTCTTTGATATCGTGGGGCTGACGGTGTACGATGAGGAGGACAATGAGCTCGGCACGGTGGAGAATGTTCTCCGTACGGGCAGCAACGATGTCTATGCCGTGCGCAGTGAGGATGGGCGCGAAATTCTCATCCCTGCACTGCGTTCGGTTGTACGCGAGATCGATGTGCCGGGCGGACGCATGACGGTGCGGCTGCCGGAGTAAACAGATGAAGGCGGACGGAGGGAACTGCTCTCCTTCCGCTTTTTTGCGCGCCGTTGCATCGGACTGCCTTTGCGGAAATCAATCTCTCGTGTTATAATGTATAAAAAGGTTTTGGTTCTTTTACTAAAGGGGACAAATTATGCTCACCTGCATCACGCACTCGCCCGAGGAGACGGCTCATCTAGCGAGTACCATCGGTAAAATCATCCACGAGGGCACGGTCATCTGCCTCGATGGAGAACTTGGGGTGGGCAAGACACTCTTTGTACGGGCGCTCGCGCGTACGCTCGGCGTGGAGAGCGATGTGACGAGCCCGACGTTCAACCTCATGAATATCTATGAGGCGGCG
>CALJPB010000068.1 GCA_937981305.1 uncultured Selenomonas sp. | reverse complement strand
ATTTCCTGCTCGGCTTTGCGGACGACTACATCAAGGTGGTCAAGAAGCGCAACCTTGGACTGCGTGCCTACCAGAAGCTGCTCGGACAGCTCATCATCGCCTTCGTTACGATCTTCATCGGGAGTACCCTGCTTGCGCACGATACGAGCGTATGGGTGCCGCTCATGGGAGAGCGGATCGACATCGGCATCCTCTACTATGCGCTTGTCATCTTTGTGCTTGTCGGCACATCCAACGCGGTCAATCTGACCGATGGGCTCGATGGGCTCGCTGCGGGGACGGTCGCCGTGGCGGCACTTTTCTATGCGGTGCTGATGTACGGCACAGACAGTGGGCTGATGGCGTTTTCCACGGCGATAATTGGTGCATGTATCGGCTTTTTGTGGTATAATCATCATCCGGCACGCATCTTTATGGGGGACACGGGCTCGCTTGCACTCGGCGGCGCACTCGCGGGGGTGGCGATCCTCTCGCACACGGAGCTGCTGCTGCCCATCGTTGGCTTTGTCTTCTTCTGTGAGGCACTGTCCGTGATTTTGCAGGTCGCCTCGTTCCAGACGCGCGGCAAGCGGATCTTCCGCATGAGCCCGATTCATCACCACTTCGAGCTCGGCGGATGGAGCGAGCCGCGCGTGGTCTATACGTTCTGGGCGGTCGGCGCAGCGGGGGCGCTCCTCGCATGGATTGTCGTGCTGCTTTCGTAACATTGGAATTTGTGGGACACATCACTCCACAGAAAAGAATTCATCAATAAGGAGGACACAGGGAATTGTCCTATCATAATCAGTCGGCGCTCGTCATCGGGGCGGGCATCAGCGGTTTCGCGGCGGCAAAATACCTTGCGGCGGCGGGCGCGCGCGTGACGCTCTCGGATGCGAAGAATGAGGCGGACGCGGAAAAAGATGCGGTAACGCAGCAGCATATTGAGGCTTTACGGGCGCAGGGAATCTCCTGCGTCTTTGGTGCACAAAGGGAAGAACTTCTGGACGGTACGGATCTCATCGTCCTTTCGCCCGCCGTGCCCGAGCGCATCCCGCTCGTCCGCGCAGCGCGAGAGCGCGGCATCCGCGTCACGACAGAGGTGGAGCTTGCGGGGGAGATTGCGTCTGCGCCCATCTATGCCATCACGGGGACGAACGGCAAGACCACGACAACGACATTGCTCGGGGAACTCCTGCGTGCGCATTTTCCTGCGGTCGGTGTCGGCGGCAACATTGGCGTTCCATTGATTGATGTTGTGCAGGAAACTCCCGCAGACGGCGCAGTTGCGGCGGAGATCTCAAGTTACCAGATGGAGGCGACATCGCATTTTCACGCGCATATCGTCGCAGAGCTGAACGTAACCCCCGACCACATCGTCCGTCACGGTTCGATGGAGATCTATCAGGCGATGAAGGAGAAACTCTTCGCCGCGCAGACGGCGGACGACTTCCTCGTGCTGAACTATGACG